>NZ_BAUW01000045.1 GCF_000517385.1 Mesobacillus boroniphilus JCM 21738
GTTTACGCCCTTCTCTTTTTAAAAATTTTGTGTTTTTTTAGTATCAATCAAATGCGTATTATGAAGCAACAAGGGGGTTTAGGAACGTACGAAGTCACCGGATAGTACATTAGCACACACAGATGCAGGGTCTAAAGTAACGGGAAACCGTAAACCTGTCGAAGCAGCCCGAACGAAGGGTCTCAGCAGAAAAGCAAAAGACAATTTGGCAGGCTATTTATTCATCTCACCATGGATCATTGGGTTTCTCGGTTTGACCTTAGGTCCATTGCTCTTCAGTCTGGCTGCAAGTTTCACAGATTACAATATTACTTCAAAGATGAACTTAATTGATTTGGAAAACTATAAACGCATGTTCACGATGGATGATTTATTTCGCACTTCTCTTTTTAATACTATTTATTACGTGATTTTCTCGGTTCCATTGACGACTGCGGGAGCTATTTTACTAGCCGTTCTGTTGAATCAAAAAATCAAAGGAATGAAGTTTTTCCGGACAATCTATTACCTGCCGGCTGTTTTATCCGGTGTGGCAGTATATTTTCTCTGGATGCAGCTTTTGAGTCCATCAACAGGGCTTGTCAACACGATGTTAGCCTGGATTGGGATTGACGGTCCGGCATTGCTGTTTGATCCTGAATGGACAAAGCCGGCATTGCTAATGATGAAAATGTGGAGTGTAGGCGGCGGAATGCTTCTATACCTGGCAATCATGCAAGGGGTATCGCCTCAGAAGTATGAAGCAGCTAATATTGAAGGGGCCTCACCCTTGCAGAAGTTTTACCATATTACGCAGCCAATGATTTCACCCCGAATGAACTGGTCGAAGCTGCCGTCCTTGATGGTGCAGGCCACCTCCAAATATGGTGGCATATCATGCTCCCTTTGACAAAGCCCGCATTGATTACAGTAGCGATTTTTTCTTTTAACGGTGCATGGAATGACCTGTTAGGCCCATTGCTTTATATCAATGATAAAAGCAAGTACACGCTGCAGATTGGTCTGCAGACCTTTAAGGGTACGGTCCAGACACAATGGCATTACTTGATGGCAATGTCCGTGACAGTCCTATTGCCGATAATTTTGTAGTTTTTCTTCTTTCAGAAATATTTCATTGAAGGATCCAACCTCTCTTCAGGCACCAAAGGATAAAAGAACACAGAAAAAAGGATGCTGAGACTAGCATCCTTTTTTTTGTTGGTTAGGAAACTATAAAATTCATTTAGTTGTGGATAACTACATGTAGTATTCTTAATCTAGCTCCAGCGCCTAGCCCCTCAAGTCGCTTCGGTCCGCCCAATGAAGTCAAAGAATGACTTCACTGGTCGCCCTCCAGCGCTTGTCGGGGCTGAACAAGGCGCTTGCGCTTTTTGTTCTGCTTAATTCATGACTGGGCAGGTTGTGAGCCACACGCCTGATACGCAGGTTCTATAACCATTATGATAAACATACTTAGTACATTGCCAGCATAGATAACCTTCAGGATAAATTTCGGTTTTACTTTGATAATCCTGGACGGGGCTGGCACTTCTGCTTTGATTTTGTGAAGAAGAGGCAATGACAGAACCAGAGAAAACGAGCAATAATACAAAAGTCAACATGAATAGTTTTTGCATGATTCATCCCCCTTATTTTTAAAGAGCCATTGTAATAGTAAACCTTGTAAAAAATTTACTATTTATAATAAGGTACGGAAAGGGAGATTGAATTAGAATAGGACAAAGTGTTTATTCCCAAAAAGCCCACTTTCGAACTAGAACAAGTACTCGAATTTTCCCAATAAAAAAGCCCGTTAAAAATCGGGCTAATTCGGGCTTTGCGTATCTTTTTCGAGGGGGATTTCTTCTATAATTGTATTGCTTGCTGGATGACTCTCCCTCCAAATGCGGAATCTTTCCAAGTCCCCACTGATTTGTTTTAGTACAAAACCGATTACGGCCGCGTCATCGACGAGCCCGAGCCCGATGAGGAAATCGGGAACCAAATCGATGGGAGACACGAAATAAATAATAGAAGCGATGATGGTTACTATGGATTTTGTAGGGATTGTTTGATATTCTCCTCGACGCCAGGCTCCAACTAAATCAAACAGCAGCTGCAGGTTGTCCCAAACTTCCGCAAGTGACCCTTTATGATCATCAGCCTTTTTGCCAGCATCCTTCAATAAAACATCATTTTGATCAGGTTTCTTTATATACTCTTTTGCCTTGGATTCAAACTTTCTATACCCTTCTTCGAGTTTCTTTGTGCCTAACATTCCAAACACCCTTCCTGCTAAAATTCCTTATCTCTTATTTTTACCCTATCACAGCTTTTAACAAAACATCTCTAGCATCTGGAAACTTTTTACCCTGGCAGCCAGCGCAAGCAAAATCGCTGTTTGAAATCAGTTGTTTTGGGAATTTTAAAAGGTGATTAAAAGTAGTTGACTATTCATGTATATACAAGTAAAATGGAAACGTAAACAACATGTATATACAAGTGTTTCAGATTAATAGAAATCTTTTTTAAAATTAATGAAAACGGTAACAGGAGGAGAGTAATTATGGATCGACAAGCAGTTGAACAAATTGTTGAAGCTGTTGGAGGCAAAGAAAACATTGCCGCTGCCACCCACTGTGTCACAAGGCTGCGCTTTGCATTGAAGGATGAAGGAAAAGTGGATAAGGAAAAACTGGAGAATATTGATCTTGTAAAAGGATCTTTTTCCGCAAATGGGCAATACCAGGTCGTTATTGGACAGGGACTTGTTGACAAGGTATACGCAGAAATGGTTGCGCTTACCGGAATTGGGGAAGCTTCCAAAGAAGAAATAAAAGATGCTGCAGCCCAAAATTTGAATCCCCTTCAAAGGGCAATCAAGACGCTGGCTGATATCTTCATTCCGATACTTCCAGCGATTGTTACTGCTGGTTTGTTGATGGGGATCAATAATATCCTGACTGGCAAGGACATCTTCTTTGAAGGACAGGCATTTATTGACGTTTATACCGGCTGGGCCGATTTTGCCAGCATCATTAATTTAATTGCAAATACAGCCTTCGTATTCCTGCCAGGTTTGATTGGATGGAGTGCGGTAAATAAATTTGGCGGAAGCCCACTTCTTGGTATTGTTCTGGGACTCATGCTTGTGCATCCGGATTTGTTGAACGCATGGGGTTACGGGGCAGCAAAAGAAATTCCTACATGGAATTTGTTTGGACTGACAGTTGAGAAAGTAGGCTATCAAGGTCAGGTATTGCCGGTATTGTTGGCGTCATATGTCCTCGCGAAAATGGAAATTTTCTTACGAAAGCGGATTCCAGATGCGTTCCAGCTGTTGACCGTAGCACCAATAGCTTTATTGTTAACAGGTTTCCTATCTTTTATCTTGATCGGACCAATTACTTTTGCAATTGGGAACTTGATTACTGACGGTGTTGTCGGAATTTTTGATGCAGTGCCTGCTATTGGCGGATTAATCTATGGCGGCCTTTATGCACCGCTCGTTATCACAGGTATGCACCATACATTCTTAGCGGTGGATCTGCAGTTGATCGGTACAATCGGCGGTACATTCTTATGGCCAATGGTCGCTTTATCCAATATCGCACAAGGTTCAGCAGCATTCGCAATGATGTTTGCAGAGAAGGACAATGAAAAACTGAAAGGTTTATCACTGACATCAGCCATTTCTGCTTGGCTTGGAATTACTGAACCGGCTATGTTCGGAGTAAACCTTAGATACAAATATCCGTTTATCGCTGCGATTATTGGTTCTGCAATTGCTGGTATTGTCATCACCCTCCGTGGGGTAATGGCACCATCCATTGGTGTTGGCGGCCTGCCGGCTTTCCTATCCATTTTCACCGAGTTTTGGGGTGTTTTCTTCATCGGGATGGGAATCGCGCTTGTCGTGCCATTCGTACTGACATTCATTATGGCAAAAACAAGAAAGAAAAAAGAAGTGTAATCACAACTAGAGAGTGAATCCTGATGGAGGTGGATGTTTTATTATGACTGAACCATGGTGGAAAAAGTCGGTTGTCTATCAAATCTATCCAAAGAGTTTTTATGATACAACTGGCAATGGAACAGGTGATCTGCCGGGGATTATCGCCAAGCTTGATTATTTGAAAGAACTGGGAGTGGACGTAATTTGCTGACGCCGGTTTATGATTCACCGCAGCGGGATAATGGCTACGATATTAGAGATTATTATCATATTTATGAAGAATACGGGACGATGGAAGACTTCGACCGTCTGCTAGAAGAATCACATGAGCTCGGCATCAAGATAATCATGGACCTAGTCGTGAACCACTCTTCCACTGAGCATGAGTGGTTCCAGGATGCCCTGAAATCCAAGGATAGCCGCTACCGCAATTATTATATCTGGAAAGACCCAAAGGAAGACGGAAATGCACCGACTAATTGGGAATCCAAGTTTGGCGGTAATGCATGGGAATTTGATGAGGCTACGGGACAATATTACCTTCATTTATTCGATGTGACCCAGGCTGATTTAAATTGGGAAAATGAACAGCTCCGAAATGATGTATACGAGATGATGCATTATTGGTTCAAGAAAGGTGTCGACGGATTCAGGCTTGATGTAATCAACCTGATTTCAAAGGATCAGGATTTTCCTGATGATGATGGCACAGTACCACCGGGAGATGGCCGGAGATTTTACACGGATGGACCGAAAATTCATGAGTATTTACAGGAAATGAATCGTGAAGTTCTTTCCAAGTATGACAGCATGACGGTAGGCGAGATGTCTTCCACTACAATTGAAAATTGTATCAAATACTCGAATCCAGAGCGGAACGAATTAAACATGACGTTTAACTTTCATCATTTAAAGGTCGACTATGAAAATGGTGACAAGTGGACTCTTGTGGATTTTGATTTTCTTGCTCTTAAACGGATTTTATCTTTGTGGCAGGTTGAAATGCATAAAGGCGGCGGCTGGAACGCACTGTTCTGGTGTAACCATGACCAGCCAAGAGTAGTGTCGCGGTATGGCAATGATGGTGAATACCACCGCGAATCGGCGAAAATGCTTGGTACTGCAGTGCATATGATGCAGGGAACACCTTATATTTATCAGGGTGAAGAGATTGGCATGACCAATCCATATTTTGAAAGAATTGAGGATTATCGTGATGTTGAATCCTTGAATATTTATAAAATCAAAATGGACGAAGCATGCCCAAAGAGGAAATCTTGAAGATACTACAAAGTAAGTCGAGAGATAACTCAAGAACACCTGTTCAGTGGAATGCCGAGAAACATGCAGGTTTTACAAGCGGCACTCCTTGGATAGATGTTGCTAGAAATTATCAAACTGTGAATGTCGAAAATGCGCTCGCTGATGAAAATTCATTGTTCTATCACTATAAAAAGTTGATTCAACTGAGAAAACAGTATGATATCATCACCTATGGCGATTACCAGCTCATTTTAGAAGAGCATCCGGACATATTTGCATATGTTAGGAACGGGAAGAATGAAAAACTGCTAGTCGTCAATAATTTTTATGGAAAAGACACTGTCTTTGAATTGCCTGATGCAGTTGAAGCTGAGGGCTATCAAGCAAAAATCCTGCTTTCCAATTATGAGGATTCCTCTGAAGATATATCAGTGATCAAGCTGCGCCCATATGAATCGATTGTTTATCAATTAACGAAATAAGAAAAAGTGGAGGCCCTCGGGTCTTCACTTTTTTACTATATTTGTAAAAAGTAGTGATAATCAACGATATAGTAGTGATTAAGGCTTGAAACATTGTGATTGTGTTTTATTTCGTTATGATTATACGGCTAAACGTAGTGATTATCGTTAAATTCGTCGATTAGAAGTCCTTTAATATTTTTATCAGTGTGCTGCTGGAGGTTTGATGATCTATTCGCGGTGGAAAAAGTTAATATACTAATCCATTACGAAATGAGGGTTGCACTATGATTCCAATTCAATCTAATATAGACGGAAAAGAGCTCACTGTGGGTGAATTGAAGCAAAAGCTCGGGCCACTTGGCTTCAATGTCAATGGTCAATGGGAATATGACCATGCATATATTGATTACAAGATGAACGACGACCATGGTGACCGGCAGTATGTACGTATTCCCTTCAAGTCGACTGGTGGTCCATTGGATGATGATGGCACATTTGTCCAAATCGGGACGCCATTCCTGCTGGATCATCAATCAAGACAGAAGTTGATGAGGAAGGGAATATCGGGGCATTGACCGGATCTTTCGACCAGTTTAAATCACCTGAAGACAAGGACGCTCCATTTCCTAAAGGACTGGTAGATGAAGGAAAGACACTGATCAGCAAGGCAGAGCAGGCCTTAGAAACGTTATAGTAAAACAAAAACAGCTTCCCAGTATCAGGAAGCTGTTTTTATATAGATTTGGCCCAAATTTTCGATGTACTGATACGTCTACCTACTATGGAAAAAATGCTATACTGGTTAGCATAAGTTTTATTTCGGAGTGTGAAGATTGCATGGTAAATAAATTATATTATCAAGATGCATACATGAAAAACTTCTCTGCAGACTGATTTCGCAAAAAAAAAGACGAATCTGGGAGGATTTACGCAATCCTTTCGCAGACAGCCTTTTATCCGACAGGCGGTGGCCAGCCTTTCGATACCGGGTTCTTGAATGGCGTTGAAGTAGTGGATGTTGAAGAGGTTAGCGGTGAGATTCGCCATTACATAACAGAAGAATTACAGGAAGAAAATGGCATTGAAGGAGTGATTGACTGGGATCGCCGATTTGACCATATGCAGCAGCATGCTGGACAGCATATTCTATCCGCTTCGTTCGAGGATTTATATGGATATAAGACGGTCAGTTTCCATCTGGGTAAAGATACACTGACAATTGACTTGGAGACTGAAAATCTTTCAGCAGATGAGGCTGCAAAGGTAGAGGAGCTAGCTAACCATGTCATTCTTGAAAATCGCCCGATCATTACTAAATGGGTTAATGAAGAGGTATCGAAGCAATACAGGCTCAGGAAAGAGCTGTCTGTTTCGGATAATATAAGACTTGTCATTATACCGGACTTTGACTGCAATGGCTGCGGCGGCACACATCCGAACAGCACTGCCGAAGTCGGATCATTAAAAATCCTGGGATGGGAAAGGCAAAAGAAAATGGTGCGTGTTGAATTTGTATGTGGCAAAAGGGTGCTGAACAAGCTGAGCCAAAAGCATGAGGTCGTCAAGGAGCTCATAACCCTGCTCAATGCACCAGAACAAGATATGAGTTCTTCGGTAAAAAGACTTCTTGTTCAAAAGAAAGAACTTGAAAAAACAATTGAGGAACTGAAGGATCAAGTATTAAAATATGAAGCAAACGAGATTATTGAATCAGGAAAAAATGATATGGTCAGTCGCGTATTTCATAACAGGAGCATTCAGGAACTTCAAAAGCTGGCCAGGCTGCTCGTTTCGATTGCTGAAGATAAGATATATTTGCTTGCGTCTGAAAATGAGGAAAAGCTGCAATTCGTTTTTGCAAAAGGTAAGAAAACAGAAGGCGACTTGAGGGGATTATCACAAAGGGCACTTTCCATAATTGATGGCAAGGGTGGAGGAAACGATACTCTTGTACAAGGTGGGGGCAAATGGACCTCAGGTGAGGAATTTATCCAGAAGGTTACCGAATTTATCCAATAATTTGTATGAAATATGAAAAACTAAGACTATTACAAGGGAAAAAGTCCTAGTTCTTAAGTGGTGATTTCGTCGGAAATACTGGATATTTGATGTCTATTAATAAGCATAGTAAAAAAAGGACCGCCTTTTAACCTAATTTTTACAGATTAATTGGGGATAAATGAAAGTTTTACCATTTAAAAATAGGTTTAACTCCCTCATAATGGAATTCAACCAGAGAAATAGGGGGGAATCAGAATGTTTGAAGTTGAAAGAGGATCTGTAGAAGAGGCAATCATGATCTTGCAAAATCTCGGTCTTAAAGTAAATGAATACGAGAAGACGAATACTATGATTCCAATAGAAAAATATAAAGAGCTATTGGAATTCACGATTGCTGTAGCAAGGAAAACGAATCAAGTTACTGTCACAATAGATGAAATGATGGATGATATAGCAACGAAGATGTAACGAATAAGCAAGAGCAGCCAGATTAAACCTTTGGCTGCTCTTTTTGCTTGTATGGATAATTACTACACATAATTGTCAGCGCTTGTCGGGGCTGACCAAGGCGCATTCGCTTTTCTTTTGTCCAGCTCCAGCGCCTAGCCCCTCGAGTCGCTTCGGTCCGCCCAATGAAGTCACAAAACGACTTCACTGGTCGGCCCTCCAGCGCTTGTCGGGGCTGACCAAGGCGCATTCGCTTTTCTTTCTTATTGAGTTTTATCGATATATTCAAATAGGAAGGATTGTCCGTTTCGGTAAAAGCGTGGATCGTAGACTCCTAATCTATCTCCATCGTTGACGATCACGACAAATGGTGACCATTCAGTCAGCGTCTTAGCTTCAGGTTTTTCAGAGAATAAAACATTGAGATCTGTATCCTCTGCGGATGTAAGTTCATATTGAAGCTTTCTGTCCGTGAATAGATTGTCCTGATAAATGTTAACATCACCTTCATTTTTGGCGATTACCGTAAATGTCCATGGAATGAAGCCGGCAGAAAGTGCAATCTGTTCATAATCGTCCTCATATTGATTATAGAGTACCCAGCCCTGGACACTTTGGACAATGACATGCAGAGCAATAAAGACCCATGCAAGTTTAAAGTGGGATGGACTTTTTACCTTATTAAACTTTGACGCAACAAATGCTGTTCCGAGAATCACCCAGAAAACGAAATCAATGATGGGAATTGTCCCGAATGTGATTCTAATATTGGAAAATGGTTCGAGGTAGCCAGTTCCCCAGGCGTTGAATAAATCCGCTGTATTATGGATGATTACCGCAAGCCAGCCTAGGAAAAATAGTTTTGCATCTTTCACTCTAAATAGAAGGAATGATAGTAAAATAAATAAAGCGGCCCATAACGGCGTCAGGAAAATCGAGTGGGTAATGCCTCGATGCCACATCTGATAAAGACCTTCATTATCCCATAGTTGTGAAATGACATCGATGTCGGGGATCTGGCTTGCGCCGACCGCAGTGAGTAAATAAGCACGCTTTTGAGATTTTTCCATATGTTTTTTATCAACGGCGCCATATAAGGCTAAACCGAAAAGTGTATGCGTAATTGAATCCATGCTGCACCTCCTGAAGTTATTATAAACGGTAAAAGAAAATATTTAAAAGTTCTGATATGTATTTGCAGGATTGCAAACTTAACTATAGAAAGATAAGATTAAATTTATAGTAAAAAGAATAAATTTTTCAACTCAAGAATTGTCTAGCTCCAGCGCCTGGCCCCTCGAGACGTTTCGGTCCGCCCAATGAAGTCAAAGAACGACTTCACTGGTCGGCCCTCCAGCGCTTGTCGGGGCTGACCAAGGCGCTTACGCTTCTCTATGAGGAAATTTGCCTTTAAACAGAAAGGAAATATGTAATGATGAAAAAATTAAAAGATGAAGTACAGTCTAGAAGGACATTTGCGATTATTTCCCACCCGGATGCCGGAAAAACGACACTTACGGAAAACCTATTGCTGTTCGGCGGCGCAATCCGTGATGCTGGTACTGTCAAAGCGAAGAAGACTGGAAAGTTTGCGACAAGTGACTGGATGGAAATCGAGAAGCAGCGTGGAATCTCCGTTACCTCCAGTGTCATGCAATTTGATTATGAAGGCTTTAAGGTAAACATTCTTGACACACCAGGCCATCAGGATTTCTCGGAAGATACCTACAGAACGTTAACTGCGGTCGACAGTGCCGTGATGATCATAGACTCTGCAAAGGGTATCGAAGACCAGACTTTAAAGCTTTTCAAGGTTTGCCGCATGAGAGGAATTCCGATTTTTACTTTTATCAACAAGCTCGACCGCCAGGGGAAAGCCCCTCTTGAGCTGTTGGCTGAATTGGAAGAGGTTCTTGGAATTGAATCTTATCCAATGAATTGGCCGATTGGCATGGGCAAGGAGTTCCTCGGGATTTATGACCGATTCAACAACCGGATTGAACAGTTCCGTGTGGATGAGGACAAACGCTATGTGCCATTGAATGAAGAAGGAGAAATAGCTGGAGACCATTCCATAAAAGAGTCTTCGTTATATGACCAGACATTAGAGGAAATCATGCTTTTGAATGAAGCAGGAAATGAATTCTCCAAGGAAAGGATTGCCGATGGAACATTGACGCCTGTATTTTTTGGGAGTGCCCTGACGACTTTCGGTGTCCAAACATTCCTCGATTCTTATCTGCAATTTGCGCCAGAACCACAGCCAAGGAATTCAACTGCAGGGGAAATTGATCCGAAATCGGAGGAGTTTTCCGGTTTTGTCTTTAAAATCCAGGCAAACATGAACCCGGCACATCGCGACAGAATTGCCTTCCTCCGCATTTGCTCAGGTAAGTTTGAGCGAGGAATGACCGTTCAGCTTAGCCGTACAGGGAAATCAATGAAGCTTGCGCAGTCTACCCAGTTCATGGCTGATGATCGCAGTACGGTTGAGGAAGCAGTTGCAGGAGACATTATCGGACTTTACGACTCGGGTACATACCAGATTGGTGATACAATTGTTTCTGGCAAGGAAGGATTCCTGTATGAAAAGCTTCCGCAGTTCACGCCGGAACTTTTCGTAAGGGTTTCATCAAAGAACGTCATGAAGCAAAAGCATTTCCATAAAGGAATCCAGCAGCTTGTCCAGGAAGGAGCCATCCAGCTATTCAAGACATTGAAGACGGAAGAGTACCTTCTTGGTGCTGTCGGACAGCTCCAATTCGAAGTATTCGAAGCAAGGATGCGCAACGAATATAATGTAGAGGTTCTGATGGAAAGACAGGGTTCCAAGATTGCCCGCTGGATCGAAGGCGACGATGTAAATGAAAACCTGTCCAGCTCGAGGAGCCTGCTTGTCACTGACCGTTATGACAAAAAAGTATTCTTATTCGAGAATGAATTTGCCTTAAGGTGGTTCCAGGACAAGAATCCTGAAGTAAAACTTTATAATCCTATGGATGCTTCATAGAAGCTGGAGTCGGCATTGTTGAATGCCGGCTCTTTTCATATCTGAAAAATCAGGGCTGTCCCGGCACAGATTTCACATTATTCAGTACATACTATTGACATTTTCTAAATCAGATACTATATTAATATTATTCTATATCACTTATGCATAAAAGCGTTCAAGTATAAAAGTTGCATACTCAGTGCCGGCAGAAATTAGTAGAATCTCCATGAGCAGCACAAAGAAACTGGATGGTTGATGAAAATCCAGGCAATGGTTGATTTGAATTACACCTGTCACAGGAAGGCACTCTTAATGAAGTGGGCAGATATTAATGTTTGCCAATTAGGGTGGTACCGCGGAGCTCCTTCGTCCCTAGATGCAATGGAGCTTTTTGTATTTTACTACTAATTGGGGGAATCATCATGTTAAACCAAAGCCAATCAATCACATTGAAAACTTCTGAAGCCGCTGCAATCATATTATTGCTTCTGGCGGGAATCGGTTATGGCATGATAAAACTTGAACTAATGCCGCACATTCCGGTTCTGATTGGAATCGGGTCATTGATCATTTATGGGTTGTTGAAAAAAGTCAAGATGGCTGAGCTTGAACAAAGTATGGTTGACGGTGCCAGGGCGGGCTTTGGAGCTGTGATGATCTTTTTCTTTATTGGGATGCTGGTCAGCAGCTGGATTGCTGCGGGGACCATTCCTACTTTAATCTATATCGCATTTGATTTAGTGACTGGAAAGTGGTTTTATGCAATTGTCTTTATCGTCACATCTGTTATTGGGTTAAGCATTGGCAGTTCATTGACTACCTCAGCTGTAATAGGCGTAGCGTTCATAGCGGTTAGTGAAAGTTTAGGATTCTCATTGGCAATCACGGCCGGGGCGGTAGTTTCAGGCGCATTCCTTGGTGATAAAATGTCGCCGCTCTCGGATACAACGGTCTTAGCGTCTTCTACTGTAAAAGTGAATCTATTTGAGCATATCAAAAATATGAGCTGGACAACGATACCGGCGTTCTTCATTTCACTTGTTATGTTTGCGGCCTTGTCGCCAGAACTGGTTTCAGCAGACTTCACAAAGCTTGGAAGCTTGCAGAATACTCTTGTGGAGATGAATCTTGTAAACTGGTACTCACTCATTCCATTGGCTATCATTGCGATACTTGCAGTGAGGAAAGTATCTTCAATTTTGACACTAGGAGCAGGAACCTTTCAGCGATGATTATCAGTATGATGGTTGTTCCACAAAAAGACTGGGGCCAGCTTCCGGGAATTTTATATTCAGGTTATGTTTCTGAGAGCGGCAACGAGCAGCTGGATTCCCTGCTGAGCCGCGGGGGACTTGAAAGCATGTTTTTTTCAGTATCGCTAGTACTCCTTGCTTTAAGCATGGGCGGGTTATTGTTTAAGCTTGGTGTTCTTCCGGCTTTATTGCGAGGGCTTTCCAACAATCTGGAAAAAGTGCCTGTATTGATTGGGTCCACAGCATTATCTGCGATAGGAATCAACTTTTTAATCGGTGAGCAATACCTTTCGATCCTTATAACAGGCAATACATTTGCTGGCCACTTCGAAAAAGCTGGCCTGCATCTGAAAAATCTTTCGCGTATTCTGGAAGATGCGGGAACAGTAATCAACCCGCTTGTCCCCTGGAGTGTGTGCGGTGTGTTCATTAGCAGCGTCCTTGGGGTCAGCACAATGGATTATGTTCCATTTGCGTTCTTTTGCCTGCTGTCACCCGTACTGACACTGGCAGCAGGATTTACCGGAATAACCTTATCGAAGACAGGGAAAAATGCGGTGGCATAAGCTGCCGCTTTTTTCTTGTTTAATAGGGAATTATAAAATATTTCCAATGTGGATAACTATCCAGGTTTTCTTAATCCAGCTCCAGCGCCTAGCCCCATAAACCAGAAAATCAGCAGAGTTGTAGAATATGATTCTGTACTCAAATAAGGTGGTGCCTTAAAGTTTCATTAATTCTTTGATTACTATAAAATGAAAGGTATGCTTTAGGGATGAAAATGTTAAAAATTGTTCTTTTAAATTGCACGCTGGATAGTTGAATTATCCAGTGAGCTTCACTATATTAAGTATGGTAGAGTAATAACCGTCCGGTCAGTCACTGTGTTTTACCGCCGAAAGGAGTTAGCGTATGAAAATCAGCAATTTTTCGATTAGAAGGCCTGTTTTTACATTAGTGACCATGTTTTTGGTCCTGATCCTTGGGGTTGTTTCATTGATGAGGATTCCGTTGAAACTGATCCCGGATATAAATCCGCCTGTTGGGGTAGTTGTGACAAATTATCAGGGAGCCAGTCCTGAGGAAGTTTTGGAAAAGGTAACGAAGCCTCTCGAGCTAATTTGGCTACGCTGCCGGGAATCAAGACGATGACTTCTACTTCACAGGAAGGGGCCAACCTAATCCTGATGCAGTTTTCCTGGACAACCAATATTGATGATATCCAGGATGAAGTCATCCAGAGGCTGGATATGACGCCGGTTCCAGACGACGCCAATAAGCCGAGATTCATGAAGTTCGACCCGTCTCAATTTCCAGTCATCCAGCTATCATTAAGCTCTGGGCAGGATGAATCTGCGTTAAGGGAGCTGGCGGAAGAGCTTGAACTGGAGCTTACCAAGGTCGAAGGAGTCGCAAGCGTCAATTTATCAGGTACATCCGTACAGGAAGTAAGGGTGGAACTTGACCAGGAAAAGTTAAAGAGCTATAAACTGAGCCAGTCCGACATTGCAGACCTGATCAGAGCTAATGATGTGTCAATGCCTGGTGATACGATTTTGACAGAGGGCAAAGAATTGACGACCAGGATCATCAGTACTTTGGATTCATTAGATACGTTAAAGAATCTGACAGTATTCAATAATCCGGTGACAAACCAGAAGGTCAAACTAAAGGATGTTGGAACAGTTGAGCTGCAAAAACAGGATGATAATACGATTACAAGGACGAATCAGACTCCTTCCGTACTGTTGAGCGTCCTGCAGCAATCTGATGCCAACACGGCAGAGGTTTCTGAAGCTTTTCTTGAAGAGCTGGAGACATTGCTTGAACGTGATAAATATGCTGGGATAGAGTCGGAGGTACTCTTTGACCAGGGAGATTATATCAAAATGGCAATCGGAAATATTTCAAACTCCCTTATTGTCGGGGGATTGCTAGCGATGGCCGTTCTGTTTTTCTTCCTTAGAAATGTGAAGAGTCCACTTATCATCGGGATAGCGATTCCGTATTCTGTCATCTTCACCTTCGTATTAATGTTCTTTGCTGATTTTACATTGAATATCATGACGCTTGGCGGGCTGGCTCTTGGAATCGGGATGCTAGTGGATAATGCTATTGTCGTCATCGAAAATATATATCGCCATCTTTCAATGGGCAAGGATCCGAAAACAGCGGCAAGGGATGGAGCCAAGGAAGTAGGAGCTGCCATTACTGCGTCCACTTTGACAACCGTAGCAGTGTTTTTGCCAGTTGTCTTCATCTCAGGTATCATCGGCGAGCTGTTTACAGAGTTCGCTTTGACGATTTCATTCAGTTTGTTTGCTTCATTGGTGGTTGCATTGACCGTTGTCCCAATGTTAGCCAGCAGGCTATTGAAGGCGCCGAAGAAAAATCTCGAAGCGAGAAGGCAGCGTTCAGGCTCATTGAGAGGATTGGAAAAGTCGATCAGGTGGGCACTTCGCCATCGATTCATCGTCATTCTGATCACTTTGCTGATGCTGGCCGGAGGAGGTTATGGTCTGACAACAGTTGGCACCCAGTTTATTCCTCCTGCGGATGAAGGATTCTTCAGCATCAGGGTGAATCTTGAAAATGGAGCTGCTCTTTCTGAAACTCAAAAAGTCATGGCTGCTCTCGAAGATGAATTGAAAGATGAAGAAGATGTCGATGTTTATGTAAGCCTGGTTGGCACTACACAAGAGGCTTCATTCAGAGGCACGACGAATGCCAATGTCGGTGAATTGTACGTAAAGATGGATGAGCTTGAAGAACGGGAAATCAGTACCTTCCAGTTTGTCGATGATGTAAAAAAAGAGCTGGAACAAGCTGCGGCTAGTGCAAACAGCAGTGCTGAACTAGGTTTTAATATGCAGTCCACATCCGGTTCTGCTCCGAACACCCTGACTTTCAATGTTCGCGATTCCAGTGAAAAACGGCTGAATGAGTCTGTTGATAGAATTTATCAATCCCTGAATGAGCTCGACGATGTCAATGAACTGACTACAAGCCAGAATGATACTGTTGAGGAAATCCAGATTACGGTTGACAGGGAAAAAGCACTGGCGCAGGGACTGGCACCAGCGCAAATTGCCATGATTGTTAACAACGTAACTCGAGGAGATAAGGCAACACAAATGCCCGGTGAAGATGGTGAAATTCTTGGTGTATATGTTGAGTATGATAGTGAAGTAACAAAGAATATCGATGAGCTGAAAAAGCTTTTGATCAAGAAGCCTGACGGTAACTATGTTACTCTTGGCCAGGTTGCCAATATTGAAACCGGCAGTGGTCCTGTCAGAATCCAGCGGATCAATCAGCAGGGTGCAATTGAATTCACAATGAAATACAAATCCTCAACGAACCTAGGAGATATTTCCAAAAAGGTGGATGAGAAGATAGCTGAGCTTGATTTACCTGAAGAAACTGAAGTTGTCTTCAGTGGAGACAGAGAGCTGCTCGAATCATCCATAGATGATCTCTTACTGGCTTTCGTTCTGGCTATCATTTTAATCTATCTCGTAATGGCGGCCCAGTTCGAGTCGCTGAAGTATCCATTTGTCATCATGTTCACGGTTCCGCTGATGGTAATTGGTGTCGCACTGGCGCTGACGGCAACGAGAACACCAGTAAGCTTGACAGTGGTTATCGGAATCATTGTGCTTGCAGGTATCGTAGTTAATAATGCAATTGTAATCGTTGACTACATCAACCAGAAGAAAGAGCGTGGTTTGATACCACACGAAGCAATTGTCCTTTCGGTAAAAGACAGGGCACGCCCAATCTTGATGACGGCGCTGACGACCATTCTTGGATTACTTCCGCTCGCGCTAGGCATTGGGGAAGGAACCGAAATCAACCAGCCAATGGGAATTACCGTCATTGGAGGCCTAATCAGCAGTACATTCCTGACCCTGTTTGTCATTCCGGTAGTCTATAGTTTCTTTGACAAGGACTATCGAAAAAGAAATAAAATGTATGCGACACCAGATGGACATCTGGTACCAGCCTATCTGCTGAAAGAGCATACAGAGTCAGGATATGATAGGGGAACTGAAGAGAGGCCGACATCCTCCAGAAGGGGAAATACACCAAAGAAGAAATGGCCGGTATGTTAGAAGAGCTCCTTCAACAAATAAAAGACGAAGAAGACTCAAATCATGATTTTAGAAGACGAAGATAATGCGAGATGTCTGGCTGTGATAGCCAGGCATTTTTATTAAAAGGCAGAGAACTACACAATACACGAAATTTTCGATTGAGTTACACCTACCCCCCCGATATTTATCGTATTTTTCAGAATAGTCAGCAAAGTGATTGCAGATGAAGGCGCTTACCGTTAAAATATAGCTAATTAACGGTGAGGAGGACATTTATGGAGTACGGGTACTTTTTTACAGGATTTCCTGGGTTCATCAGCAATCAATTGATAAGAGAAGTTTTACGGAAAAATGATGGTAAAGGAAAGGTCCATGTGTTGGTGTTGCCTAATATGGTTGATAAGGCAGAGACTGAGAGAGCAGCAATCATTCGGGATTTTAGCCTTTCTGTAAGTCAGTTTGAGATTATTAAAGGGGATATTACTATATCAGGCCTGGCAATTGACCAGGAAAAACAAGCACAGCTTGAGTCTACATTAACGCATGTATTCCACCTGGCAGCTATATATGACCTCGCGGTTCCAAAGGAAATAGCGTACCGTGTGAATGTGGATGGAACAAGGTTCGTGAATGAATGGGCGAAGACCTTAAAAAATCTCAAGCGCTATACATACTTCAGCACCGGCTATGTTGCCGGCAAACGGGAAGGTATACTATATGAGGATGAATTAATCAAGCCACCCGGTTTCAAAAACTACTATGAAGAGACTAAATATGAAGCTGAAGTCCTCGTGGAATCATTGAAGTCCGAGATTCCTGTCACCATCATCAGGCCAGGAATTGTTAAAGGTCATTCAGCAACAGGAGAAACCATCAAGTTTGACGGCCCTTATTTCATCATGAATTTTATCGACCGCCTCAGCTTCATGCCATTCTTGCCAAAGCTTGGAAAAGGCGATACTGTTGTCAATCTTGTGCCAGTGGATTATATTATTGAGGCGACAACCTATTTAACCTTTGCTGATAAGGGAGCAGGGAAAACATATCATCTTACAGATCCCAAACCATACAAAGTGTCTGAGCTATATGAAATGATGATGTACGAATTGTTGAAGAAGCAGCCAAAAGGTTCTGTACCACTGGCGCTGGCAAAAGGAGGACTCAATTTCCGGGTGCTCAGAAGGTATCTTGGAGTTGAAAAAGAAGCGCTTGACTATTTTACATGGAGGGGCCATTTCGATTCATCCCAGGCACAGGATGACTTAAAAGATTCAGGGATCACATGCCCGGATTTCAAAGACGGGATTGCTGCTATGGCGGCTTTCTATCGGGAAAATAAACATAATACTCAATACCAAATAAACATTATATAAAACTTTATATTATTGGCAGGTGAATGGACGTGCATTCAGTTGAAGAAGTGCAAAAGATATCAGTATTGGCACCAGCGACAGGGAAGGTTATTGGCGAAATCGAGGAGACGCCTGTCCATGAAGTTCCGTTCTTCTATCAGGAGGCGAGAAAAGCTTTTGGAACTTGGAGCAGTCTTGCCATTTCTGAGCGTACCGGATATTTAAGAAAGCTGAAGCAGCTGATGGTCGATGAAATGGATGAAATTGCAAAGATCATCTCGGATGATACTGGCAAGGTATTGACCGAGTCAATTGTGGCCGATATCATGCCTACACTTGATGCAATCAATCATATTATCAAACATGCTGAAAAGGTGCTTAGCAGGCAAAAAGTTAAAACACCTTTATTGCTCATCGGAAAAAAATCCTTTATTGAATATATGCCGCGTGGTGTCGTACTTGTAATATCACCCTGGAATTATCCGATGCAGCTGGCGATGGTACCAATGATCAGCGCTCTTGCAGGAGGCAATTCTGTCATCCTAAAGCCATCAGAGGTGACTCCGCTTGTTGGTAAATGCATCGAGGACTTATTCAGGCGCTCAGGATTCCCGGAAGGATCTGTACAGGTGGCTCATGGCGGCAAGGAAGTTGGGGCCGCTTTCACATCGGGTAAGCCAGATTACATCTTCTTTACAGGCTCTGTCCGTACAGGAAAGATCATCCAGCAGCAGGCTGCAAAGGATTTGATTCCAACAACTCTGGAACTCGGCGGCAAGGATCCGATGATTGTATTTGAAGATGCCAACCTCGACAGGGCAGTTAAGGCAGCTGCTTGGGGGGCTTTTACAAATAGCGGCCAGGTTTGTATGAGCGCTGAGCGGTTATATGTACACCGGTCAATATATGGCGAGTTCCTTGGAAAATTGAAAAAAGAAGTCAATTCTCTTCAGCAGGGGAATGATATAAATTCAGACGTCGGGTCAATGACTTTCCCCGCCCAGAAAGACGTGGTTAGAGAACAGCTGGATGAAGCACTTGAACGAGGGGCTAAATTGGAAACTGGATTGAAACCTTCTGATTGGAAGGAAGGCATGTTCCTGCCGCTTACAGTCATAACTGAAGTCGAGCAAGACATGAAAATCATCCAGGAAGAATCATTCGGGCCATTGCTTCCTGTTGTCCCATTCGATACGGAAGAAGAAGCAATAGAATATGCTAATGGAACCGTGTATGGACTAAATGCAAGTGTCTGGACCCAGGATAAAGCGAAGGCGCGTCGTGTCGCTTCCAGGCTGGTATCTGGAGCTGTCGTCATCAATGACGTTCTCATCACCGTAGCAACCATGGTCTGCCTTTCGGGGGAACCAAGGAAAGCGGCATTGGCCGATATCATTCTGAGGCAGGTTTGAGGATCTTTTGTCATGAAAAAGCAATAATGGAAGACATGGGTTTTATGAAATCTGAAATTCAATGGTATCCTTATAAAGGAAAATATCCATTGTTCTTGGCTTTATTCAAAAGCTATTTTGCCGATAAAAAAGATTGGCTCAATTTTGCTAAAAACTATATCGCCCTTTTAAAAAGAAACAAATAATTTTCGGCCGTCCCGGTATTTGGGGCGGTTTTATTATTTTAGCCACATTTGCCATACAACATGGATGAGGTAATTATCACGGAATAAATTTAACAATTAACTGGAAAAGTGATAATTCGAAGCACAATTTGGACAATCTAAAACAAGTAGCAAAATGTGCAGGTAATTAAAAATCGTAATTTTCCTATTGTCCTTTGACACGGTGGGAAATTCAGAATTCATAACGCACCAATAATATGACTAAAGGATGAAACGCGACGTGGCAATAAAAAAGAACTTAACCAAACTAGAAGCAGTAATGTGGAGCATCGCACTGCCAGGATTTGCCCAGTTACTGACCGGGAACCTTTTAAAGGGCAGTTTATTTGTCCTGCTCGAGTTCCTTGTTAACGTAAATAGTAATTTTAACAAAGGAATAATGTACAGCTTCCTTGGGGAGACAGAAAAGGCTATGCATGTACTGGACTATCAGTGGCTAATGTTTTATCCGTGTTTATATATGTTCGCCATGTGGGATGCGTATAGAAGCGTGATGCCGGCGGAAGAGAAAATCACCTTTTTGCCTTTTGTGTTCTCTGCCTATTTCGTAACGGTTGGTTTGATGATATCTCCGAAGATTAAAATATTCGGACTATTTCCCGGACCGATTTTCCTTCCAATGCTTTTTGTCATTCCTGGTGTGCTTACCGGATTCTTGATCAGGAAGTTATTACTTAAGTTTTATTACAACTAGAATTGACGGGATACCATTACATATTGTATAAACCCTATCTGCCTGGGAGGATTCTTAATTATAATTGCTCCCGGTGGTATGGTCCTTTGTGCTGACTATGCCAATAAATCGGTACAATATTGGAAGATGGCAGCCTTAAGCCGACGTTGCCTTATTCATAATTTTTAGAATTTAAACTTCCTTCTAAAACCTTATATATCAACAATGTTCGTAACACTTTAGTCAAATATTGACTGAAGCCTTTTTATTTTTTTCTAAAAACCCCCATAACATAGTAAGCGCAAACGTAACCTTGTAGTGATTAAAGCGGCCGCTCCTAAAAACTTACGAGGTGAAATGAGAATGAAGAAACTTTCTAACCAAGAGATGAAAAAAATCGCAAAGAGTACATTGGCTTTAGTGCTTGCTGGAACATTTGCATATTCGCCAGTTGCAATGGCAGAAGACAACAATCCTGAGGTTGAAACGATAGAACTGCAAAATGTCAGCCCTGAAGAGTTTGAAGAAGCAAAGACACAGGTCGATGAGCTAGAAGAAACAAACCCATCTTTGATTCCAGGAGACTTCTTCTACTTTGCTAAAATTGCACTGGAGAAAATCAGGCTTGCTTTTACATTTGATAATGCTAAAGAAGCAGAATTGCTTGCTACATATGCAGCAGAACGCCTTCAAGAAGCAGGAGCTTTGTTCGCTGAGGGGAAAGAAGACGAAGCCCTTGAAGTAATCGAAGCTGCTGTACAATACATGGAAAATTCACAGGAAATTGTGGATGAAGAAGTATCAGAAGAAGAGGTTGCTGATACAGAAGAAGGAACAGATGCGGAAGATGGTACAACATCAGATGAAAACACAGAGGAAACAGATTCTGAAGAGTCAACTGAAGATGGAGAAGAGCCTGCTGACGATGTTGCAGCTGAAGAGTCTGGTGATGAAGACACGGAAGAAGATGTTGTAAGTGAAGATCCTTTCGAAGAAATCGAAGGAATGCTCAGACAGAATATCATTGCATTAAAAGCTGCTATGGAACACGTTGGCAATGAAAATGCAAGAGCGCAACTTCAAAAGAACATTGATAAAACATATGCTAAGATGGCAAAGAAATTGGCTAAATTAGAAGAAAAATATGCAGAGAAGCCTGTTGAGGAAGAAGATACACAAACAACTGAGCCAGTAGAACTAGAACCAGTCGTTGAGCCAGATCTTCTGCCTGCTGATGAAACACCAGTTGTTGAAGAGCCTGAAGAAACAATGCCTGTAAATGACGACACAACTGTAGTACCGGTAGTGTCACAAAAAGTCGAAAAAGAAAAAGGTAAACAAGAGCGTAAAGCACAAAAGGCTGTTGAAAAACAGGAACGCAAGGAAGCTCAACAGCAAAAGAAAGAAGAAAAACATCAGGCCAAGCAGGATAAGAAACAAGAAAATAAAGGCAACGGAAATGGCAAAGCTAACGTTAACGGAAAAGGCAATGATAAAAACTAATTCATAATGAACAATAAACTTGAAAAGATAGCCATTAATGGCTATCCTTTCACTGCCTAACCACAAAAGAGAAATTGACAGGCATGATATAATGTGGGGAGAAAAGAGGTGAGGCTATTGCTAAGTTTATTGTTCATGGCAAAGAAAAAGCGCAGGCCGCTGGAAGAAACTGTAGAGAAAATCCACCAGGGGGATGCTGCTTTAAGAGAAGAATTAATTGAATCATATAAGCCATTTATCGCGAAGACTGTTTCGTCTGTCTGTAAGAGATACATACATGAGTCGGACGATGAATTTAGCATTGGCCTCATCGCTTTCAATGAGGCTATCCAGAAATATTCTTCTGAAAAAGGCAATTCATTACTAAGTTTTGCAGAAGTCATGATTAAGCGGAGGGTAATTGATTATATCCGCCAGCAGAGCCGGAATCAAAACCTGAGCTTCAACATATCCATTGATCCAACCGAGGAAGAGCAACAGAGATCGACTATTGAAGATGAGCTTTCTCTGGATGAATTCAGAAAAAAGACAGAGCAGGACCAAAGAAGAGATGAGATCATTCAATTTCAGGCAGTGCTAAAAGATTTTGACCTATCTTTCCAGGATTTGCTCGAGCAGTCGCCTAAGCATGCAGATGCTAGGAAAAATGCGATGCTTGTTGCAAAATCAATGGTTGAAAACGAGGAATTAAAGAACTTGCTTTTAGATAAAAAGCGCTTGCCAATCAAGCAGTTGGAGGACAGGGTCAAAGTCAGTAGAAAAACCATAGAGAGAAACAGAAAATATATCATTGCCATCGCACTTATTTTAATTGGGGATTATGTATATTTAAAGGATTATATTAAAGGGGTGTTAGAGACATGAGAAAAGGGGTTATCCTTGAAATCAATGATCTTTACCTAACATTGTTGACCCCCGAAGGCGAGTTTTTACGGGCCCGAAAGCTTCAACAGGATTATCAGGTAGGAGAAGAAATTCATTTTTTTCCAGAAACGCTAACTGTTAAAAAGAAAAGATTCAATCTGTCGTTTTTAAATAGTTTCAAGGCAAGGAGTACTGCGCTTGCAGCATTATTTATGATTGCCATGACTGCGCTTGTTCCTGCGTATCAAGACGGGCAGGTTTATGCATACATGTCCATTGATGTGAATCCAAGCATTGAACTGGCTGTCAACGATGATTTAAAGGTTCTCCGGATGACAGGATATAATCCTGAAGGGGAAAAAATCATTGGGGAATTAAAGGACTGGAAGAAAAAGGATGCAGCAGTGGTCGCAGAGATGATCATTGAGGAAATCAAGGATGAAGGTTTCTTAAAAGAAAAAAAAAGACGTTGTCATTGCGACTGTCCATAATGGCAAATCTAAAGAATCTGTGGACCAAAAACTAGAAAAGAAGATATCAGAAATAAAAAAAGCATCACAAATTGAAAACTTGCATCTTAAGGTGATGGAAGCAACGATTGAAGACAGGGAGAAGGCACAAAAGCAGGGGGTTACGACTGGTGTATACAAAGAAAAGCAAAAGGATACGCTGAAGCCTGCAGGTAAGCCGGATAAAAATGAAAAAGCCAAACCAGAGCATGAAAAGAAAGAACCTGCTCCTTCTGTTGTTCCGCAGCCCGAAAAGAAGGAACCACCAGGTCAGGTGAAGAAAAAAAACCCTCAGGTTCAAAAAGAAAATCCAAACAAGGCTGAACCACCTGCACAAGATAAAGCCAAAGGAAATAACAATTCCGGAAAGAACGGTAATGGCCCGGAAAACAAGAAGAATTTGCAGAGTAACAACAAACATGCTGATAAAGCCAATAGCAGCAGAAAACAATACAAAAATGAAAAAAAGTCTGACAACCAACAAGGCCCCAGAAGTGACAACATGGGGCAACCTGGGAAAAATAAAGACAATAAATAGTTAAATGTAAAAGTCCGGAGTTATTCCGGACTTTTTTCCATGTCAATATTCAATTGTTTAGGAAGATAGTGGATATGCTATATACCATAACTACTTCATCAATTTATTGCTGGTTTTGGCCAGAGAGCTGTGCCTGTGCTTGCTGAACAAGGCGTTTAGTGATTTCTCCTCCGACTGAGCCATTTGCTCTTGAAACTGTATCGGAACCAAGATTCACTCCAAATTCCTGAGCGATCTCATATTTAACCTGATCCATGAACTGTTCGACGCCAGGAACCAGCAATTTATTTGAGTTACGAGCCATCATTATCAACTCCTCTGATAGTATGCAGAGAAAAATTTCTCTGTACAGATAGTTTGAACATTGTAAGTAAATTCATAAGTGGTAATCTTTTATCCTTTTGGATAATGTTTACCGGATTTTTGGTTCTGTTACTCAACGGTATTATTAAAAACTGTTGAGTCTAGCAGAAGGCGGATAGTCGTTGGAAACTGAAAGAAAGTACTTTATTAATCAGATGATATTCTTTATCATAGGTATGTAAATGAATCAGGGCTGAAAGGAAGCAATTATGTGGATTAATATTAGAAGAAGGTTAGACAAATTATCTCCTGCGCAAATTATCGTAGCGTATTATTTAATTGCGGTAATTGTCTCGATGAGCTTATTAAGTTTGCCTATTGCCATACAGCCCGGGGCAAAATGGTCTTTCATGGATGCGTTATTCACTGCCGCAAGTGCTGTCAGTGTTACCGGACTTTCAGTAATAACAGTCCGCGATACCTTTACTGTGCAGGGAATTTTTATCCTCATGTTTGTCCTGCAGTTCGGCGGGATTGGTGTCATGGCACTTGGCACATTCTTCTGGTTGATTATCAGGAAGAAAATAGGGCTGAAGGAACGCAGATTAATCATGATGGACCAGAATCAGACATCGATGTCGGGGCTCGTGAAACTGCTGAAAGAAATTCTTGCGATTATAGTCATTATTGAATTGATTGGTGCATTGCTATTAGGTTTATATTTCTTAAAATACTTTCCGACATGGCAAGAAGCTTTTCTCCATGGTCTTTTCGCATCAGTTAGTGCTACAACCAATGGAGGGTTTGATATTACCGGAGCCTCAATGATACCATATGCACAGGATTATTTTGTAGTTACAATCAATATGATATTGATTACTCTTGGTGCTATTGGTTTCCCTGTGCTGGTTGAATTGAAAAGCTACCTATTCAGAAGCAAAAAAAATGGGCCGTTCCGTTTCTCGCTATTTCTTAAGATTACCACGCTTACGTTCCTAGGCCTCCTTATCTTCGGAACCGTTGCAATATGGGTACTGGAATATAATCATTTCTTATCCGATAAGTCTCTGTTGGATTCATTCTTTTATGCTTTTTTCCAGTCCACGACAACCAGAAGTGGTGGTTTGGCGACAATGGATGTGAATGATTTTACTGACCCTACGTTATTCCTGATGGCTGCATTGATGTTTATCGGGGCATCACCAAGTTCGGTCGGCGGAGGGATCCGAACAACAACTTTTGCGATTAATCTCTTGTTCCTTTACCACTTTGCGAGAGGAAGGCGGTCAATCAGGATATTTAACAGAGAGTTGCACCAGGATGATATAATCAAGTCTTTGGTTGTTTCCATCATGGCTGTACTTATATGTTTCTTTGCCGTCCTGATTCTGATGGTGACAGAGAATCAATCCCTTTTGGCCATTATTTTTGAAGTTGCATCTGCTTTCGGAACAACAGGCTTATCCATGGGCATCACTCCAGAGCTTTCGACAATCGGAAAAATGGTTCTGATAATCCTGATGTTCATCGGAAGAGTTGGAGTCATATCCTTCCTGTTGATCATTGGCGGAAAAACAGAGAAAGAAAGCGTTCATTATCCAAAGGAACGTGTGATAATTGGTTAATGGTTAATACAAAAAAATCCGGATGATTCCGGATTTTTTCTTTAAAAGATTATCCTCGAAATTTGTCTGGATCTCAAGGTCGTAGCGGGCGTTTATTAATCCTGCCCTTTGCTCACATCTTTTGTAGGATGCATAAATGGATAGGCCTGCGGCTTTCTCTTTTCCTCAAGAAGCTCCCTGTTTTCAGCTGTGTTCCACCCTATATCATTTGTAGGGTGTACCCATTCTTCTCCGGCCATGACTGCTGGGTCGGTCTTGTCAGTCCAATTTTCAAGCGGTGAATTTTCAGATGCGTAAAGACTGTCTCCAATGATGACTCCATGTTCATTCTTGAATGGAGCTTTCATTTCGATGCCTGTATCTTTAAAGCTCGGAGCATTTATTTGATGCGGCATGGTTTCCTCGATATCCAGTGGTATTAACTCACGGTCTTTTTTTGCCATTTCAGCTCCTCCTTTTTGAGCTTATTTTTTGTCTTATCCCGTATTTTATTAGATAGTTCCTTTTGTAAAATTAGGTAATCAAATCAGTACATAGCAAATCGCCGATTGAAAAAAATAGAAGTATGGAGGTGGTTAGAATGGCTAAACGGAAGGCAGAAAGAAATGCTTTGGCTAAATATACAAATACACCTAAGAAAAATCTTCAGGAAAGTGAATTTTCAGCAGAGTTTGCCCATGGCGAAGATCCAGCAAATTTGCCAACAGAAATTCAAAGCAGGGCAGGAAAGGAAGATCGTGATGAAAAAGCATGAAGGTCGGCACCAAAAGCCAATGAACGTTGAGTTTGGCATGGAATTTGGCGATATAAATGCTGGTAAGCTTTATGAGCTCCCATTTAACAGCAAAAAAACGAAAAATAAAGCTGATAAAGATTGTAAATAGAAATCAAAGTCAAAATAAAAAGCCGGCTTCACTAAGCCGGCTTTACATCTTACGCTTTGAAAGTGAAGAATTGGGGATAATCCAATTTAGAATCAAAATAGACAAGCATATAGGAAGATGAAGTCTCAATTTCTCCATTTTCAATAAACTTCTTAAGGTCAATCGTGATATCCTCAAGCAGTGTATGCTTATATAATTCTTTTTCACTCATCCTCAATTCAGAGTACTGATGGCCGAGGGCCTCAGGTTTATGGATGATGCCACGGTACAATTCTGAACGCTCCTCTTTGTTCATACTAAGTTCCCACCATGGCTTCCTTGGCTTGTATTTCATGCTTGCAAGATAGTCATATTTCATCAAGCTTTCAATTGCTTCTAAATTTTCCACACCTTTTTCCTGGAGAAAATTGAAAAGCCTTTTGAACAGGTCTTCAAGTTGATGGCCGATTCGGGACCATCCTCTCATCTCCCAATACGAACCAAATTCCTGGAAGAAATCAAATGGTGATGGGAATACCTTTGTGACTAGATATTCAACGGTACGGTCCATTCTGTGGTCATTCCAATATTTTTCAAGAACATCTTCAACCTGCTTGATCTTGATGATGTCGTTGAAATCAAGGACATTATTCCCGAGAATTTCATATGGTGAATGGTCCATATACACATAATCATGCTGGCCAGCCCGCAGTCTCAACCCAGTCCCTCTCAGCATCTTCAGGAAGCCAAGCTGCAATTCCTCAGGCCGCATTGCAAATACATCATTGAATGTTTTCTTGAACGATTGATAATCTTCTTCGGGCAAACCGGCAATTAAGTCAAGGTGCTGGTCAATCTTGCCGCCATCCTTGACCATTGTCACAGTCCGCTTTAGCTTATCGAAATTCTGTTTTCTCATCACCAATTCATTTGTATAATCATTGGTCGACTGAACGCCAATCTCAAAGCGGAATAAACCTGCTGGCGCTTCCTGGTTCAGGAATTCAATGACCTCAGGACGCATGATATCAGCAGTAATTTCGAACTGGAACACAGTCCCAGGCAGATGCTCATCAATCAGGAAACGAAACATTTCCATTGCGTAGCTTCGGCTGATATTGAATGTCCTGTCGACGAATTTGATTGTCTTAGCACCATTCGCCATTAAGTAACGGATATCTTCCTTGACCTTCTCCCTGTCGAAGTAACGGACACCGACTTCAATGGAGGAGAGGCAAAACTGGCAGCTGAAGGGACAGCCGCGACTGGTTTCGAGATAAGTTACCCTCTTGGAAAGGTGGGGAAGATCTTCTTCAAAACGATATGGAGACGGAAGCTCCTTCAACTCCAATTTATTATGTTGGGGATTCATTCGGATGCTATCGTTTATTCGATAGGCTATCCCAGGCACTTCAGAAAAATCAGCTCCTGAAGCAAGTGCAGAAAGAAGCTGCTTGAATGTCTGTTCACCTTCACCGATGACGATGACATCAAACTCTGCAACTTCCTTCATCCAATCCTGAACGTCGTAGGTAACCTCTGGGCCCCCTGCAATTATTTTAATTTCAGGTTGATTTTTTGATCATCTTAATGACTTTAATGGTTTCTTCGATATTCCAAATGTAGCAGCTGAATCCAATGACATCAGGTTGTTTTTGAATTAAGTCTGACACGATATTAATGGCGGGATCTTTGATTGTATACTCAACTAGTTTCACGTTGAACTCTGGCTGAGCATATGCCTTCAAATACCTGATTGCAAGATTGGTGTGAATATATTTCGCGTTTAGCGTTGTTAGTACTATGTTCATTGAAAAATCTCCTTTGTAAAAATCGAGCAGCAAATCAACTTTAAATTATATCTCAGTTTGGACAAAAAAGACAGGGTGAATGCAGTTGAAAGAATGAAAAGAGCCATTCCCTGGAATGAATGGCTCTTGCTAGTGCTTATATTACGGAGGTGTTAACTGCTCAATAGCTTCCTTCTATAGAACCTCAGGATGGCTGTGAACCGGGTTTTAAGTCGGTTAATTCTTGAGGTTTTGAACTCGATCAGTGGTTGTGCTAATGCTGCTGCGTATTTGCTGGACAGCAGGAAAGTCAAAAGCAGTGCGATAACTGCAAGCAAAAGGAAGCGGTCAGGACTATGGAAGAAGTTCTGGACTTCGCTTTCACGGAAAGTTCGTACAAAAAAACCGTGCAGCAGATAAACGTATAGAGTATTTTTGCCAAGATCCGTAAAGAAATATTGCTTCTTCGGAACGATTGTCAAAAAGCTGAACACCATCAGCAGGCTTAATAAATAAAAGCCTAAGCGAGTGAACATGCTTGATAATGAAGCTGCTTCCATTAATGAGTATGGTTTTGACCCAAGAAGCCATTTATAGTCTATATCAGGATTGAAATAAAATCCTAAAAATACTATGGCGAAGGTTACCAGTGCTCCAACTTTGAAGGCTGGCCTTGTCAGTGTTTTGATATGGTCCTTTGTCAAATGGTACCCAAGCAGGAACAGCGGGAAGAAAACAAAGGTCCTTGAAAGACTCAAATAGTTGGATATCCAATCCACATATCCGACAGCTAATCCTAATCCAAATGCAATCAACAGTCCAATGGGTGCTTTAAGTTTTGAAAAGCCAATCAGCATAATGTTCCAGCAGAATAGACTAATCAAAAACCATAGAGACCAATGTGGATTAAACGGATCCATGGTAAAAGTGGACTTGCTGTAAAGGAAATAATAGAAAATAGAATAGATCAGCTGAAAAATAAAGTATGGCAGTATTAATTTCTTGGCAATTTTCATTACATAGCCTTTTTTATTGAAGCCTCTCGCAAAAAATCCAGAAACAAGGATGAAAGCCGGCATATGGAATGTATAAATGACTTTATAAACATTATAAATCATTTCATTGTCCTCAATGAACGAGCGCAAAAGATGGCCAAATACGACGAAAAAAATCAAGATGAACTTGGCATTGTCAAAGTAGTAATCTCGTTGTTTCATATTTCCTCCCTTAATTAGAGACCCCCAAATACTAACCCTTTTTTACCCCATCCAGGATAAATGCAAACTAGGTTAATTGCTCAAAATTAAGGAATACGATCCTAAATCAGGAATTAATGTTTCTGTACTATTACAAATTTCTCTCTGTTATATAAAAGTATTTCGTTATAAGATACGGCTTATATTTAACATTTTTGAGTGTGTTCCATTAAAAAAAGTTTAAATGTTTGATATATGTCACAGCTTAATGATTTTAAAGTCTATAAAATTATTAGTGGGGAATGTCTTAAAGTCAATTACCTTAATAACCAAATTGGGGAGGGAGATTATGTCTATCTTACCGAAAAAGAATGAATTAGGTTTTTACGAGATAAGACTTGAATCGATTGGAGGGCTAGGCGCAAACCTTGCAGGAAAGATGCTTGCGGAAGCGGGTGTTCTAGGTCTTGGTTTGAACGGATCCAACTTTTCATCATATGGATCGGAGAAAAAAGGATCGCCGGTGAAAAGCTTTGTCCGTTTCTGTGAACCAGATACTGAAATCAGGGTCCACAGTCCAATAGAAGAGCCGCATGTTGTCGGCGTATTTCATGAGGCACTTTATAAAATGGTCGATGTAGTAAGCGGGTTGCGTCCGGACGGAATCCTGCTGGTGAATTCGACGAGAGATTTTGACGACATCAAAAAAGATCTTCATCTAATGCATGGAACGCTGGCAATAGTTGATGCTCTATCCATCGCTGTTGAGGAAAAAACGAAAGTAAATACTGCGATGCTTGGTGCATTGTACCGTATTATTGATTTCCTCGATCCCGAAGCGATGAAAAAGGTTATTCGCAAAACTTTTGAAAAGAAATATCCTCATTTAGTTGAGCCGAATATCAGAACTTTCGAGAGAGGCTACAATGACGTTCAGTTTAAGACATACGCACCAGCAGAAGGAGCACAAGGCAAAGAATTCAAGCGCCCAATGCCGCTTCTTGGATATGAAACACAGGAAATCGGCGGTGTGATTACAGCGCAGGCAAACAGTATCCTCAAGGATTTAAGCGGTTCCAGACAAGGATTCCTGCCCCAATTCAACCAGCAAGAATGTATCAATTGTGCTGCATGTGATACGGCATGTCCTGATTATTGCTTTGTATGGGAAGAAGGAGAGGACAAACGGGGCAGAAAGCAAATGTTCCTAAAGGGAATTGATTATCAATATTGCAAAGGCTGCCTGAAGTGTGTTGAGGCATGTCCAACTACTGCGTTAAGTGAGCTGAGAGAAATGATTGGCTATGCTGAGGAAAATCAAGTAAAACATAACTATCCTTATGTGACTGGAGGGATTTCTTAATGTCCATTCTTGAAGAAAACGTAAAGGCAATGCGTACAGCAGAACAGTTGACAACCTTTGAATCCGGAAATGAAATGGCAGCAATGGCTGCGGCTCAGATCAACTATCATATCATGGGCTATTTTCCGATTACCCCTTCTACAGAAGTTGCTCAGTATTTGGATATGATGAAATCCAGAGGCGAGCATGATATAAAATTGATACCTGCTGATGGAGAACATGGTTCCGCAGGTATCTGCTATGGTGCAGCTGCAACCGGAGCCCGCGTGTTCAACGCAACGAGTGCGAACGGGTTGATGTATATGCTCGAGCAGCTTCCGGTCCAATCTGGAACACGTTATCCAATGGTCCTGAACTTGGTTACACGTTCAATCAGCGGTCCGCTTGATATTCGCGGCGACCATTCAGATCTGTATTTTGCGTTAAATACAGGATGGGTGATCCTGACCGCCAGGACACCGCAGGCTGTATACGATATGAACATTATGGCGCTGAAAATCGCCGAACACTCAGGTGTGCGCCTGCCTGTCATGGTCGCTTATGATGGCTTCTTTACATCTCATCAAAAGCGCAAAGTGAACTATTTCAAGGAACGTGCTGTTGTCCAGAGATTCGTTGGCGAGGCGCCGACTGAATACAATTTTGCCAGGGATCCAAAGAAACCGTTGACAATCGGAGCGCACATGAACGGTGACGACTTGATGAACAACCACTTCCAGCAATCGGAAGCGATGTACAGAGCGAAAGATGTTTATAAAGAAGTGGCTGCAGAATATGCAAAATTATCAGGACGCAACTATGATATTCTTGACCTTTATCAAATGGAAGATGCTGAAGTAGCACTTTTCCTGTTGAATTCAGCGGCAGAGTCTGCCAAGGATGTTGTAGACAGGCTTCGTGAGAAGGGAATCAAGGCTGGTGTCATCAGCCCTAATATCATCCGGCCATTCCCTGCGCAGGAAATCAGGGAAGCACTGAAGAATGTCAAATCACTTCTTGTAGGTGAGCGTGCGGATTCCTACGGCGGACATGGGCCTAACCTGACGCACGAAATTAAGTCCGCACTGCAGGAAGACAAAGGCAATGCAACAATCGTCCAGAGCAGGGTGTTTGGACTCGGCGGCAAAGACTTCTATGCAGATGATGCTGAAGCATTTTTCGGCATGGCGATTGACGCTATGAAAAAAGGATACGCAGAAAAGCCATTTGACTACTACGGACATGTTGCTGGCGATCCCGAAAAGGCATTGAAGCAGGTGATTGAGCCACAGCATGGCGATGTCTATAATTCAGGACTTATCCAGGTAACAAGAGATGAGGAAAGGAATAAACTGAATGTCAAAATTCCGCCATTAAGAGCGTTGACTTCCAAGCCGAAACGAATTGCATCAGGTCATGGCGCATGTCCAGGCTGCGGCATCTTCGGCGGACTGGAGCTATTCTTTAAAGGAATTGAAGGAGATCTCGTCATTCTTTTCCAAACGGGCTGCGCGTACGTTGTTACAACAGCGTATCCTCATACATCCCATAAGCAGACGACGATCCATAACCTGTTCCAGAATGGTGCGGCAACATTGTCAGGAACGCTTGAAGCCTTCCTTGAACTGAAACGCCGTGGTGAAATTGAAGTGTCTGCAGATGCTACCTTCGTTATGGTAACCGGCGATGGCGGTATGGACATCGGCATGGGCTCGGCAATCGGCACGGCACTTCGCGGACACAAGTTAATTATGCTTGAGTACGATAACGAAGGGTATATGAATACCGGTTCCCAGCTTTCATACTCCACTCCTTTTGGCCACATGACGAGTACATCAAACGTCGGCAAGGCACAAAAGGGTAAGGCGTTCCACCATAAGGATACAGCCCAGATCATGGCTTCTACCAATATTCCTTATGTATTCACAGGAACAGAAGCATTCCCGCAGGACCTTGTTAAAAAGGCTGCGAAGGCCCAGTGGTATGCGCAAAATGTTGGAACTGTATACGGCAAGCTTTTGATAACGTGCCCGCTCAACTGGAAATCGGAAGACCGCTTTGGCCAGACAATTGTCGAGGCAGCTGTGAATTCGAATTTCTTCCCGTTATACGAAGTGGAGCAAGGTGTCACAAACATCACTTACGATCCAGAAGCGAAAAACAAGAAGATTCCATTATCAGATTGGTTGAAATATATGGGTAAAACCAAGCATCTGTTAAAAGAAGAAAATAAGGATATGCTCGTGGAGTTTGAAGAAGAAGTCGAAAAAAGGTGGCAGCGACTGAAGGCTAAGCACGAAAATGAGTATCTATAAGACTAGAGAAGCCAGGATACCCTGGCTTCTTTTTAAATGTGGCCAAAAAGTTTTTTGAATTTTGAATAAAGTTAGCGAGATAATCAGGAAAACATCCCGATATTAAAGGGATTTTTACCTTTCACC
>NZ_BAUW01000044.1 GCF_000517385.1 Mesobacillus boroniphilus JCM 21738
CTCGAGGGGCTAGGCGCTGGAGCTAGATTAAGAATACTACATGTAGTTATCCACAACTAAATAAATTTTATAGTTTCCTAACCAATAAAAAAAGGCGGGCTGTTGTAGCCCGCTAAATCGTTTGAGGAGGTATGCCCTAATACAATGATATTCAGTTAGAGCTAAATTGAATGGACAGAAGCCTGTATTGATAAAAATAGGCGGCTAATTTTATCATTTCAGACCATAAAACTCTGCAACGGCCTCTCGGTAGACGTCCAGAGATTGTTCGTCCTTGAAGTTTGATAACATTCCCTGGATCACTGGAATCCGCGGCGAATCCCTTTCTACTTCACTTTCAAGCACATCCAGCGAAACATTCAAATCTTCGTTATTTTCAAGATTGGAAATCGAATGTTTCATCTGTTTGAGGATCGTTTTAATATCTTTGCCATCAGCAAGGAAGTATGCTTTTGTTTTATTAATAAGTTCTTTGACTTTTTCTTCGGAGGCTATTGGATTCTCTCTCTCCAGCCCATCCACAAGTGAGTCGACCCTTCTCAGAATATACCCCACTAATTCATCAATCTTGAAGCCGTCCGGATTGAATAGCAGCAGCTTCATATATGAGTTAAAAAATCCCTCAAGCATGAGAGCTAAGTCCCAAAGATGCGGTTCAGCTTTCTCTCCGTATATAGCGCGCAGACTGTTTTGATAATAAACTTGCGCTTCATAATATTTGCGGAACATCAATTCCTTTACCTCTTCATTCAAAGGAATCGCCTGTTCCCTTGATTGCATGATGATAAATTCTTTATGTTCAAGCATCGTATTGAATAACGCTGTAAGCTGCAAAGCGAATTTTTCTCTGGGAGACAGTTGTTCCTGTTCATACACTTCAAGCTTCTTTTCAATATAATCAAAGTAATATTCAAGGATCGCGATCAACAACGCATCCTTTGATTTGAAGTATAAATAGAATGCACCCTTGGAAATTCCGCTTTCTGAAACAATTTCCTGGATTGAGGTGGAAGCAAAACCTTTGGTCGCATAGAGCTTAATCGCTGCTTCAATTATCGCTTTTTCCTTTTCCTTCACCCTTAAGCCTCCCCAATTTTTAAAAATACGAATGAATGACTGACTGGTCATAGTTTGATTATCATACTCTATTATAGCTTATAACTATCTTCAATTCAGCAAAAAGACAGCCTCTCCTGGCTGTCTTCAGATTAAAGATTTTCTTTTATATATTGGAGGGCCTCTTCAACATGACCTTTCACTTTTACTTTTCGCCATTCCTTAACGAGATTGCCATTTTTATCAATGATGAAGGTTGAACGTTCAATTCCCATGTATTCCTTGCCAAAGTTCTTTTTCAGCTTCCAAACTTCGTAATCCTCGGCAGTTTTATGATCTTCATCAGCCAAAAGCAGGAAAGGCAAACCGTGCTTTTCAATGAATTTTTCATGGCGATTGATTGGGTCCTGACTGACACCAAGCACGACAGCATTCACTCCTCCGAAACTCTCATGACGATCCCTGAAATCACACGCTTCCGCCGTGCAGCCAGGAGTCATATCCTTCGGGTAAAAATAAAGCACTACATTCTTTCCTGCAAAATCAGAAAGCTTGACTGTTTCACCATTGCTGGCCGGCAGTTCAAATTCCGGGGCTTTTTCTCCAATTACTAATGCCATTATGTATCCCTCCAAAATTAGGTCTATTATCTTTAGCCTATCTAATTTTTGGTTTGAATACAAATCAAAGGAAAGCTTCATGATCGTTTTTGGTCAAACATGGCCCTCGTCACAAAGGCAGCTGGAATCGTGTAGCCAATAAGTGCTTCTAAAACAGCGATCGCCCTCCCTATTCCGACCGGTGCTATGTCGCCATACCCTACAGAAAAAAGCGTAATGGCACTGAAGTACAGGCTCGTGGACATCCTTTCGTAAGAGGAAACGCTGGGGCGCATGCTTATATCAGAAAGCACCCAAATACCCCTCAAATCCAGCAAATAATAAAGCAGCCCAAATCCAGCCATGACCGTCGCGTAGATTAGCGCCAGGGTGACGAAGTTCTCAAAGGAAACCTGTTTGCCTTTTATCTTGTGTGGGATGAATAATGTCCGCAGACTAAAAAATATAGCTAAAATAATTAATATAACAGAAATGTAAAATTGCATGTTCAAGCCTCATTTCCTGCTTCTCGCTTCGCTTCTCTCCCTTCACTATACGCTGGTGAAATCAAGAGTATGCAAGCAAGTCCATATAGCGGGATATGGCCTAGAAAGTTACTACCCGTTCGAAGTTGCCACTTCTTTTGACAGCTTTTCTCCTTCTCCTTTCAAACCTGTCTGAAGTTCCCCTTACTTTTGACAGCTTTTCTAAACCTGAACTGGCACAAAAAGACCGCAGCACGTTTACGGCTGCGGTCTTGCTGGTTATATATTCAGTTCCCTGCTCCCCGGTATCTTTTCACACCTTCATTCCAGATGAAAACAGACAGGCTGAAAAATACAAGCCCGATCACTGGTGTCAAAAAGGAGTAACCATACCACTCGTCACGTCCAAGGAAGTAAGCTGCCGGATAGACGCCGACGAAAGCGAAAGGCAAGATCCAGGTCAAGACAAACCGGATGACATTGTTATAAATATCCACAGGATAGCGTCCATAGTTGCCGATATTGTACATCATCGGCATGATTGAGGTCCGCGCATCGGCCCAGAAGCTGATGCAGGCGATCATCACGAATATACCGGCATATACTAGTACACCACCAAGAACGAACACAACGAACAACAGTGGGTCAGACCAGCTTACCTCAAGGCCAAGGCGGCTTCCGGCATAAAACATGACGGCCAGCCCGGTTACGGCCCCAAACAATGATTCAAGCTCCATCCTTTCAAGAATGATCTGGAACAGGCTGTGAATCGGCCTTGTCAGAATCCGGTCCAGCTCTCCTTTTACAATGTACCGTTCGTTGAAATCCCAAATATTGAAGAATGACGAAAAGAGGGCGTACGGCACCAGGAAAAATCCATAAATAAAGATGATTTCATCACGGCTCCAGCCGTTAAGGAATTCGGTATGGTTAAAGACTACCAGGATAAAAACCAGGTTGACGGCCTGGAACAATAAATCCGAAAAGATTTCAACCACCAAATCTGCGGTATTCAAGCCTAGTCTTCATATACTGGGCGACATACTGAAAAAACATGCTGATGTAAAACATTCGTCACCCTCCCTGTATAATCAGTTGTTTTTTGGCAATGACCCAAAGAATCTGGATCGGGATCACTAATACCAACACCCAAGCAGCCTGGATTAAAATCCTTCAACTGCCTGGCTCCCAGTAAAGCCATTCGTAAAAATCATGCTTGGAATATAGCTGATCCCCTGGAATGGCAGGAATCCCATGACTTCCTGCGCCCAGCCGGGAAAAAAGCTGATCGGCAGCAGCAAGCCTGAAAACAGGTCAATCAGGACACGCTTGGCCCGGATAAGGCCTGTATTATTATATAGAAAGAACGTGGTGATTCCTGTCAGCAGATTCAATTGTGTGTTGATGAAAAAGCTTAGCACAATCGAAATCGCGAACAATCCCCATGTCGCAGCATCCGCTGAGAACTCCATAGGGAATATCAAGGTAACAATGACCATGCCGGGCACCGAGAAGAAGAACAGCCTGAAGATCCCTTCACCTAGTCCCTGCATCGTTTTCATTCCGAGATAGTTATATGGCCTAATTAATTCAACTGCTACCTTGCCTTCCTTGATTTCCGCCGCCATTTCCCGGTCGATATTATTAAAATAAAATGCCCTGGCCATCCAGGCAACTGCCACATAGGTCGTCATTTGGATGGCACTCAGGCCTTCGATTTCACTTTTTCCGCCGTAAATCGCATTCCAGAGAAAGTAATAAGCCCCGATATTGATACTGTAGATCAAGATGCCTGTGTAGTAATTGGTCCTGTACGCCAGCATCATCAAAAATCGGATGCGGATCATTTCGATATATTTATCCATGCTGCAACATCCCTTTATCGTAGATATTGCGGATGATTTCTTCCGTGGATGGCTCATTGATTTTTAAATCCCTGACCTTATAGGCTGCTACCGTACGGGCGATCACCTGGGATACCGTTTCCTCATCATCGCCTGTCACCGCAGTGAAAATCTGTTTCCTTTCATCCAGCTCCCATTTGATATCAAGGTCTCCGGTTAAAGTTTCAAGATGGCTGATATCGGCCTTTTCAAGGAACTCAAAGCTGATTTCCTTTCCTTCGCCCCATTTCTCCTTCAGGCTTTTCAAAGCACCATCATAAATGATATTTCCTTCATCAAGCATGATGACCCGCTCGCATAACGCTTCGATATCGGTAAGATCATGGGTCGTAAGCAGGATTGTCGTGTTGTATTTTTCATTGATTTCCTTCAAAAACTCCCTGATTTTCAATTTTACAAGGACATCCAAACCAATGGTCGGCTCATCCAGGAAAAGAAGTGGTGGATTATGGATCAAGGCGGCCGCAAGCTCACAGCGCATCCTCTGTCCTAGCGAAAGCTTCCTTACAGGCTTATCAAGCAAAGGCTCAAGATCAAGAGTTTTTATGACATGATCCATGTGCTCGTTATACTGGGCGTCTGAAACTTTATAAACTTTTTTCAGCAGGCGGAAAGATTCCTGGACGGCAATGTCCCACCAGAGCTGGGAACGCTGTCCGAATACGACGCCGATCGTCTGGACAAATCTTTCCCTTTCCTTATGAGGATTCATTCCGTTCACGATGACACTCCCGGAAGTTGGCGTCAGGATCCCTGTCAGCATTTTGATCGTCGTCGATTTCCCGGCTCCATTCTCACCGATGTAGCGACCATCTCTCCCTGTTTGACGTTAAAACTAATATCGTTTACCGCCGGTACTATTTTATAATTGCGTGTAAAAAGGTCGCGGAATGCCCCCGATAAACCGGACCGGCTTGAATAAGCTTGAATTCCTTCCGCAGCCCGTTCACTTCAATGGCGTTCATGATTATTTCCTCCTTTGGTCACTCAAACAGTTTAGCCAATCCTCACGGCTAAAACAAATGCTATGCCTGATTACCCTTGGCTGTTCGAGGGTATTTTAACCGGAAAAAGGAGGAATGTTGAATGAACAAGGAATTGCTGGTCCAAAGCCACCGTCCCTATCCTTTGCCAGATATGAACTGGATGATGACACAGGAATGGCATCATACTTTATTTGTACACTGGCCAGTTCCCCTTTCTTCATTAAAAGAGCATGTTCCTCGAGAGCTGCAAATCGACACTTTTGAAGGCTGCGCCTGGATTGGGATTGTACCTTTCCAGGTCAAGAACACAAGAGGAAGGTTTACGCCATTGATTCCGGGCGTTAGTTCTTACCTGGAGGTAAATGTGAGGACATATGTAAAATACGGCGGCAGGACAGGTGTCTATTTCTTTTCGCTGGATGCCAATCACTTGCTTGCAGTTCTGGGAGCAAAGGCAGTATTCGGCTTAAATTATAAACAAGCAAACATCAGGTTTGAGGAACAGAACCACTTTGAGATGACTTCTACCCGTGTCCAAGCTTCTGCTGGTATCGCAAAAGTGGAGCTGCGATATATACCAGAAACTCAGGTGTTCTTCGCAGAACCAGGGACATTGGAGCATTGGCTCACTGAAAGGTATTGTCTGTGGACAAAACGCGGCAGCAAACTCATACGCGGAGACATCCATCACACAAGATGGGAACTCCAAAGGGCCCAGGCTGAGATATCACAGGAAATGCTCATTCCTTTTTTACATCAAGAGTATCTAACACAGCAGCCCCTTCTGCATTACACAAAATACAAAAAGGCCTTTTTCTGGCCGCCAAAGCTCGAAAAGTAGTTCACAGCTTTTCAAGTTTTTTATTCTCTGAAAATGAACGAAAAGTGAAACAATCTGTAAAAATAAGAAAAAATGATAAAATAGAAAAGCAGTTACATATAGGAGGTTTTACGATGCAAAGAACGAATTCTGAGCGACTACATAGCGAAGCTCTTGAACATATCGTAGGCGGTGTCAATAGTCCATCCCGTTCGTATAAGGCGGTCGGCGGCGGAGCACCTATCGTGATGGAGCGTGCCAGGGTGCCTACTTCTGGGATGTGGACGGCAATCAATATATTGATTATTTAGCAGCATATGGCCCAATCATTACTGGTCATGCTCACCCACATATTACAGAAGCAATCAAAAGGGCCGCTGAGACCGGCGTCCTTTACGGAACACCGACTCCGCATGAAGTCAAATTCGCCAAAATGCTGAAGGAAGCAATGCCGGCACTTGATAAAGTGCGCTTTGTCAACTCTGGTACAGAGGCAGTGATGACGACGATTCGTGTGGCGCGTGCCTACACAGGACGGGATAAAATCATCAAATTCGCAGGCTGCTACCATGGCCATTCTGATTTGGTACTAGTTGCAGCGGGCTCTGGACCATCTACACTTGGAACTCCAGACTCAGCGGGTGTCCCAAAAAGCATCGCCCAGGAGGTCATCACAGTACCATTCAATGATATTGAACCATTTAAGGAAGCTCTTGAAAAATGGGGCGGCCAGATCGCAGCTGTTTTAGTGGAGCCGATTGTCGGCAACTTCGGAATCGTTGAGCCTAAACCCGGCTTTTTAGAAGAAGTGAAGGAGCTTACCCATCAGGCTGGCTCGCTGATCATTTTCGATGAAGTCATCACTGCTTTCCGTTTTATGTATGGTGGAGCACAAGACATGCTGGGTATTACTCCAGATTTGACAGCTATGGGCAAAATCATTGGCGGCGGCCTTCCTATCGGCGCTTACGGCGGACGTGCAGAAGTCATGGAAAAGGTTGCACCACTTGGGCCTGCTTATCAGGCTGGAACGATGGCTGGAAACCCGGCTTCCATTCTTTCAGGCATCGCTTGCCTTGAGGTCCTTAAACAGGATGGTGTCTATGAGTATCTCGACCAGCTCGGCGCGATGCTTGAGGAAGGTATCACCACTTCAGCAAGCAAGCATGGCATCCCTATTACGATTAATCGCCTTAAAGGTGCCCTGACCATCTATTTTACAACCGAAAAAATCGAGAATTATGAGCAGGCAGAAAACACTGATGGTGAAATGTTCGCCCGCTTCTTCAATCTGATGCTTGAGCAAGGAATCAACCTCGCACCTTCAAAATATGAAGCTTGGTTCGTGACCATCGCCCATTCCCAGGAAGATATCGAAGCAACCCTGCATGCAGTTGACCAGGCATTTTATTCAATGGCTAATGAATAAATATACAAATCTTTATACATAACAGGTGTCAGTTTGGCGCCTGTTATTTTTATCACTCAAAATGAAACCGTTTACATTCTAAGGTGTATTTTATTACTATCTTTATTTTTGTAATAATCCTCCATCCAAATCAGTGTATAATTAATTGATTTCTGAAAATTCTTATGATATGATTGCTATTAATATTTTAAAATTCGCCATTCAAGTGGCTGCTTAAAATCCCTGCTTTAAATTCCCGTCTTAGAGTTACACCCTCATGTACCAAGCTATCAAACAACAAATCATAGATTATTTTTTCAGGAGGTGAAACGGCTTAAAAGACCCTTTATAAGCCGATTTTTATGAAAACACAATGGAACCCTTCCCAATTTAGAGACTTTTCAAGATTTGAACACGATGCGTGCGGGATTGTTGCCAGCATTGAAAAAAAGAAAATACCTACGCGCGAAAATATTTTCCACTGTATCAACGGCCTGGTCACGATGAACCACCGAGCTGGTTTTATCAATGGTGAAGGAGACGGCGTTGGTGTGCATATCGACATTCCACGTGTGCTCTGGAAGGAAAAGCTTACTGAAGCAGGTGCAGATGTTAGTGCTGCTGATAATGAAAACTTCGTCGTCGGACATGTTTTTATTACAAGATCTGAGCAGGCAAAAGCGATTCAGGATGAGCTTGAGGCAAAGCTTACACAGCAGGGCATGAAGCTGATTTTTTCATCGGTGGATGTCACTGATTCCGGAGCGCTCGGCCCGATTGCAATTCAGGAGAACCCTGTATTCTGGCAGTTCGCATGCCTTGCAAACGTAACAGGACAGGATCTTTCCAGCAAATTGTTTAATATGATCGTAGATTTCGAGCAAAATGATCAGGTTCATGTGGCCTCCCTTAGCCAATACCACGCTGTTTATAAGGTAATGGGGCTGGAGACATCCTGCCGAAGTACTATCATGACCTGGCAAGTCCAATTGTTGCATCCACTATGACACTTGGGCACAACCGCTATTCAACTAATACTCTATCAAGCTTTTTCCGTGTCCAGCCGTTTAGCGTCCTTGGCCATAACGGTGAAATTAATACAATTGCAAGACTCCGTGATGAAGCGCGCATGGTCAATGTTCCGCTCGTAAAAGACGGCAGTGACTCACAGGACCTTAGCCGTACACTTGAAACGTTTATTTGTCGTGACGGATATTCATTGTTTGAGGCGATGGACATGATGTTCCCGCCAATCATTAATGAAATCAAAGCTTATCCGGAACATTTGCAAGATTTATATACTTATATACGCGAAGCATGGGGCCATTTCGCCCAGGGACCTGCTGGCATCATTTCACGCTTTGCTGATGAAGCAGTATTCAGTGTAGACGCACTAGGCTTGCGTCCGCTTTGGATGGTAGACACAGAGAGCTCTTACCTATTTTCATCAGAGCCGGGAATCATCTCGTCAACCGAGTACACAGGTGATCCAAAGCCTCTTGCACCAGGCGAGAAGGTTGGCCTGAAGTGGAATGGCGACACAATTGAAGTGTTTGAAATGGAACAATTCCAGGGTGAAGTTTACAAGCGTTTTTCTGATCGCCTTGCTTTCCAGGAAGCCCGTCATCGCCTAGGCGGTCCACTGCTTGGCAAAACGGTTACAATGACATATCCGGAGAAAATCCATAACGGACAGTATAAAGCATTTGGCTGGGAGCGTGACCACGTTCAGCTTGTCGAACAGATGGCTGAAAAAGGCGCGGAGCCAATCCGCTCGCTTGGACACGATGCTCCACTTGCCGCGATGAATCCGGAACGGAGGAATATCGCAGATTTTATAAAAGAAAGTGTTGCTGTCGTAACGAATCCCGCAATAGACCGCGATCGTGAAGCAGAACATTTCTCGACCAGGACTGTACTTGGCAAGCGCCCTTCCCTTTTCAGCAAATCCGAGACAGGGAAAGTCGTAGAATTGATCACTCCTCTTCTTGTAGAAGGAAAGGCAGGCTGCGAGGTTTCTTTGCAAACTGGTCAGCCAAGCATGGACCAGGTCATTCAGTGCTACCAGGATGATAAACTTGCAGCGTATCTGGAAACAGTCTTCCATAATGATGAAACTGTTAAAGAAGCCCTTGAAAGGCTTGCTGCTGAGGCGATTGCTGCTGTTAAGGATGGCAAAACCCTGCTTGTTCTTGATGACGCAATGGCCCATCAGGAAAATGCACTGTGGCTCGATCCGCACCTTGTCGTTTCGGCGATCGATCAGGCTCTTGTAAAAGAAGCTTGCGCCGCGACTGCTCACTCCTGCTGCGTTCTGCTTCATTAAGATCGCTGCATGATATCATTGTTGCCCTTGGTTTGGGTGCAGACGCAGTCAGCCCTTACTATATGTTCATGACCGTGCTTGATGAGTCTGTCAAGCCGCTCGTTAATCTATACAGTGCCCTGACGAAAGGCCTTGAAAAAGTCACTTCAACTATTGGTATCCATGAATTGCGAGGATACGGACGTTTATTCTCAAGCATAGGTCTGAACGAAGAAGTAGCAGATTATTTAGTGGTCGTGAACTTCTTTGGTTCTAATGAACTTGCATACAATTTCGAAGCAATGAAAGAAGATGCATTAAAAAGAGCAGAAGATTTCCAGAACGAAAAGGAGCGGATCGGCAAGATATTCCACCTCTTCCCTCGTATCTGGAAGGCGATTGGCGAAGTTGCTTCTACAGGAGATTATAGCGTCTACCGTGAGAAAATTACCGAACAGGAAGCTAGTAATCCGACAACGATCCGCCATTTGACTAGGTTGAAAAAGGCTGAGACATTAGTTTCGCCTGAGGAAGTTGAAATTGGTGTCGGAGACCACAGCCTGCCGTTTGTCATCGCATCGATGTCTTTCGGATCACAAAACGAGATTGCGTTTCGCGCTTATGCAGAAGGTGCCGACCGCCTGAACATGATCAGCATGAACGGAGAGGGCGGCGAAATAAAGGATATGCTTGGCAAGTACCCGCGTACGCGCGGCCAGCAGGTTGCATCCGGACGTTTCGGAGTCAATGCTGAATTGCTGAATTCGTCCAACCTTCTGGAAATCAAAATTGGCCAGGGCGCAAAGCCTGGTGAAGGCGGACACCTTCCTGGTTCGAAGGTTACGGCTAAAATCGCAGAAGCAAGGAATGCGACAATTGGATCAGATTTAATTTCACCATCAAATAACCATGATATCTATTCAATCGAAGACCTTGCACAAATGATCCACGAGTTGAAGACAGCCAATGACCAGGCTCGCGTTGCCGTTAAGGTTCCTGTTGTTCCGAATATCGGTACGATAGCAGTTGGCATTGCGAAAGCAGGAGCGGACATCATCACATTGAGCGGCTTCGACGGCGGTACTGGTGCTGCCCGTATCCATGCTCTTCAATATGTCGGCCTCCCGGCTGAAATTGGCATCAAAGCCGCACATAACGCCCTGCTTGAAGCAGGATTGCGCGACAGTGTCGAGCTCTGGGCTGACGGCGGCGTGAAGAGTGCTCAGGATGTCATTAAATACATGCTTCTTGGAGCAAACCGCGTCGGCTTCGGGACACTGTCCATGCTTGCGATCGGCTGTACAACATGCCGCGGCTGCCATCTTGACACATGCCATGTCGGTATCGCGACGCAAATCGATTCGGAGGCACAAGCAAAGGAACATGGACTGCGCCGTTTCGTACCGCGCCAGTTCGACCAAGCCGTCCAGGGCATCATGAATCTGTTCACTGCTTTTGGCAACGAGCTTAAATCCCTCGCTGCATCCGCAGGCATCAAAAACCTGCAGGAAGCAGTCGGGCGCTCAGATTTGCTGGAACAAATCAAAGGCAATGACTTGCTTGATTTAACATATTTATTGAAGCCACTTGAGATTGGCCAAATCATGCATCAAAAAGAAGCTGCCGCTTCCCTTGCTTCTGCACAGCTTCAGGTTGCTGCAGGCGCTGAATATCTTGATGCTGTCGACGAGGAGCTTCATCAGTCACGTGAATTCCAGGCTGTAACTGCCGAGCAGCGCGTTCTTGCCAGCAGGGTTTCATGCCACAGGGTTCGCGGACGTCTGGATGGTTCCTACAGAAAGCTGCAGCCGCTCACGCTCCGTTACAAAGGCTCCATCCTGGGTAATGGACTTGGCGCTTACAACACGGACGGCATTAACATTGAAATTGACGGCGGCGGCCAGGATGGAGTCGGCAAGACTTCATTCGGCGGTACAATTTTAATCGCAAAATCGCCTGGCAAGGACGGTGGATTCTACAACGGTTATGTCGGTAAAGGCTTCGGTTACGGAGCTCAAAAAGGCTTGCTCGTAGCACAGGGCAATGCAGATGCTCGTGCTGGAATCCGTTTATCAGGTGCTGATATGATTATCGGCGGCCTTGTGAAAAAGCCAATTCCTGAAAAAGAATTCGGCAATATCGGAACAAATGCAAATATCAAAGGCTTCGCTTTTGAATACATGACAAACGGCCGCGGATTGGTTCTCGGCGATCCGGGACCTTGGATTTGCGCAGGCATGACAGGCGGTGTCGTTTACCTGAGACACCAGCCGGAGATGGGACTGACTAAAGAAGCCATCGCCCGCCGAGTCGCCAAAGGCGCCAATGTATCCATCGAGACGCTATCAGCAAAAGGCATCTCGGATGTAAAAGAATTGCTGGCCAACTACATTGAAATGGTTAAAAACCATGGCCAGGAAAGCGAAGCTGCTGACCTCGCCCTTCTACTGGAACACCCAGAAGATCACTTCATCCAAGTCGTTCCTGTTAAAGAGCAGGCAGACCCAGCAGTATCAACAGAATAATTTTAAGTTAGTGGCCCCGCTGAAACGGGGCCATTTATTTTTCTTAGTATGATTTTTAAAATAAGTAACCTCCTGTGGAATTTTATTAGATTTTCGTTCCAGGCGCTCTGGAAAAAGTAATTTATGCAGATTTTATTAGCCAGAATTGAGGTCTAATCATGAGAAAGGGCTCATAGGAAGATTCTATAAGCCGAATTGAGGTCTGATCATGAAAAAGGCTCATAGACAGATTCTATAAGCCAGAATTGAGATCTAATCATGAGAACGGGCTCATAGACAGATTCTATAAGCCCGTATTGAGGTCTGATCTTGAAAAGGGCTCATAGACAGATTCTATAAGCCCGTATTGAATATATTCCCCCTGGTCAAGAATATCCGTCAATAATTCTGGAATAAGCGGACTTCCAGTCTAATAGACTTGTAACCACTTACATTTAAAACAGGCTTGTTTTTCGTTAAATTGTCGCTTGAACTTATTGGCTTTCCGTTGTATAGTACATAATTGTTTAGTTTTAAACAAAATGGTTTAAAGTAGTAATTAATGAATGAGATTTTCTGTCTCTGAATGAAAGGAATTCACTTCCCATGAAACTTGGTGCCCGCATACTGAAAACGGGAATTGCCATTACACTTGCACTATTTTTATCGCATATTTTTGATCTTCCTTCACCGGTATTTGCCGGAATCGCTGCGATTTTTGCCCTGCAGCCAACTGTATACCGCTCTTATCAATCAATCATTGAACATATCCAGGGCAATCTGATTGGAGCCGCTACCGCTGTTTTATTCGTTATGGCGTTCGGCAACAGCATTTTCATAATCGGCCTAGCCGCAGTACTTGTTATTACTTTGAACCTTAAGCTGAAACTGGGTAACACAATATCGCTTTCTCTTGTTACATTGATTGCGATCATGGAGACACCTGGTGATGATTTCATCCAGTTCGCGCTGATCAGGTTCTCGACAATCATGCTTGGGGTTGTATCGGCATTCATTGTGAACCTTGTGTTCCTCCCGCCAAAGTATGAAAATAAGTTGTATTACAAGAGTTCTATTTTATCAGAGGAAATTACGAAGTGGATCAGGCTGAGCACACGTCACGCTTCAGAGCATCAGCTCCTGAAGGCAGATATAGAAAAACTCCGCGAAGGCATCATCAAGCTGGATCAGCTATATATGATGTATAAGGAAGAACGAGATTATTTTAAAAAAAAATACACTTGCAAAATCACGAAAGCTTGTCATTTACAGGCAAATGATCAACACGGTAAAAAAATCACTCGAAACGTTAAAAAGACTTCACCGCTATGAGAATGAATTCAATCAGCTTCCTGTTGAATTTCAGGAAGTTATCCAGCATCAGCTTGATTGCCTGATAAATCACAATGAGCAGGTGATGCTTAAGTACGTTGGCAAAGTAAAGCCTGAAGCATCCTATATTGAGGGTGAGGTCTGCCTGAACAAAGAGCAGCTGTTTGAATTATTTTTAGCGCAAAGAAATGACCTGGCTCAAACGAACAGCCAAATGCTCTATCATGTCATGCAGCTCGTGTCGATCATCATGGAATATGGCGAGCAGGTCGAGCACCTGGATACCCTCGTATCCAGCTTCCAGTCCTATCATAAAGATGATAGCAATGTAACGATTGAACAAAATACGGAAATTTAAAAGCAGCTGGGTTATCAGCTGCTTTTTCTTTTTGCATATAACTGCATTAACTCTTCATTCTAGGGTCCAATGCATCCCTTAGACCATCGCCCATCAGGTTGAATCCCAGTACCGTCAACATGATTGCCAGGCCAGGGAATATCATTGTCCATGGTGCCTGGATCATATAGTCTTTCGCGTCTGCTAGCATCTTTCCCCATTCAGGATTCGGCGCGTCTGCACCCAGTCCGAGGAATCCCAGTGCAGCAGCTTCAATGATTGCCGTGGCAATTGCAAGCGTGCCCTGTACAATAATTGGCGCCATACTGTTAGGAAGTATATGCTGGAACAATATCCTGCTGTCCTTCATCCCAACCGCCTTGGCGGCCATAATGTATTCTTCTTCTTTTACACTAAGGACCCTTGAACGGATTAGCCTCCCGAAGTTTGGAATATTGATTATCGCGATTGCTATCAGCGCATTCCTCAGTGAAGGTCCAAGAACGGCTACAATCGCAATCGCCAATAAGATACTTGGGAATGCCAGCATAATATCAAATGCTCTTGAAATAATGGTATCGACCCATCTGCCGTAGTATCCAGCAAGAATCCCCAGCAGACAGCCGACAACAATTGAACCCATTACCGCAAAGGTCCCTACCCATAAGGAAATCCTAGCACCATATATAACTCTGGATAAGATATCTCGTCCAAAATCATCTGTGCCAAGCCAGTGGTCAGCTGAAGGAGCCTGAAGACGAACCTCCATTTTCTGATCATTAATCCCTTCTGGCGCAATCAATGGTGCGAAAATTGCCAGCAAGATAAAAAACAAGACGATGGCCGTTCCAACGAGTGCCAATTTATTCTTCTTAAAGCTATACCATGCTTCTGCCCAGGGAGACGCCACTTTTTCCTCTGCCTGTACGGTTGGCGGCGGTATTTGTTTTTGAGTTGATATCTCCATCTGCTCTCTCCCCTTCCATCAACGGTATTTGATCCGTGGATCAATGGCTGCATAAAGTAAATCAACTACTAGATTGATAAGTACAAAGATCAGGGCAATAATCAGGATCCCGGACTGGATAACCGGATAATCACGATAATTGATTGCCTCGTAGATATATCGGCCAATTCCCGGCCAACTGAAAATTGTCTCAGTCAGGATCGCTCCTCCAAGCAATAGTCCTGTCTGCAAGCCTATGATAGTCAACACAGGGATGATCGCATTTTTTAGGGAGTGCTTATAAACAACCCAGAACATGCTCAACCCCTTCGCCCTGGCTGTCCTGATAAAATCAGACCTCATCACCTCTAGCATTGTAGAACGAGTAATCCTTGCAATGATGGCCATCGGAATCGTCGCCAACGCCATCGCTGGCAGCACTAGATGCTTCAGGACGTCAACAAACTGGTCAGTACGCCCCTGAATCAGGGTATCAATGATATAAAAGTTCGTAATTGCATCAACTGGATTCCGCACTTCTTCACGCCCGGAAGTCGGCAGGATATCAAGGTTGATGCAAACAGCCACTGTTCCATCAAACCGAGCCAGAAAATCGGCATCGATACACCGACAAGTGCCAGGACCATCGCGCCGTAATCAAACCAGGAATTTTGGAACCATGCACTGACTATCCCGGCATTTACTCCTATGACAATCGCAATTAACATCGCAACAAAAGACAGTTCCATCGTTGCTGCAAGATAAGGCCAGATTTCAGTGCTGATCGCTGACTTCGTCCTTAGAGATTCCCCCAGATCACCCGTCAGCAGCCCTCCAAGATATGTAAAATATTGTACATACCAAGCTGGTCAAGCCCCAGCTCCCTCGTTAAATCCGCAATTGCTTCTTTAGTCGCCAGCTGCCCGAGAATGACTTGGGCGGGATCGCCAGGGATTGCTCTGATCATAAAAAATACAATAAGTGAAAGACCCAATAGTACAGGAATTAGTGAAAAAATCCTTCTGACAGAATAGGCAAACACCTTCCCACCTCTTTTCTTGATGAAAAGCGTAAGCGCCTTGGTCAGCCCCGACAAGCGCTGTCCGACTAGAACGCCACATCCTGTGGCTGCCGGGTCTGCACTTCCTGTGCCTCAGAAGCCCGACCGGTGAAGTCGTTCTTTGACTTCATTGGGCGGACTGAAGCTGCTCGAGGAGCTAGGCGCTGGAGCTAGACATTACACAAATTTATTAATTTTATCTTTTCAACAGAAAAGGGAGAATGCATATGTTCTCCCTTTTCCTGATGCATTATTTTTTGAATTCAACCGTAGCAAGCAGGTCAGATCCTGTTGGATGTGCCTTGAAACCAGTAACGTCTGCTCTTCCCGCAAGGCCGGCTCAGAGTGGACAAGTGGAATCCAAGGAGCATCTTCCTTGATTAACAATTGAGCTTCTTTATACAATTTTTCACGTTCAGCCTGGTCATTTGTAGACTGAGCCTTGATGAACAAGTCATGCACTTCCTGATTAGCGTAGCGTGCGTAGTTATTGCTGTCGATGTTATCCTGGTCTAAAAGGACATACAGGAAGTTATCAGCGTCACCATTGTCACCAGTCCAGCCTAGAAGGAATGTGTCCGCTTCACCAGTACGTGCTTTTTCAAGATATGTTGCCCACTCGTAAGAAACAATCTTTGCTTTTACACCTACTTCAGCAAAGTCTTTCTGAAGTGCTTCAGCAACTTTCTTTCCGTCTGGCATATAAGGTCTTGCAACTGGCATTGCCCATAGTTCCATTTCAAAACCATCTTCATATCCAGCTTCCTTAAGAAGTTCCTTTGCTTTCTCTGGATCATATTCATAAGCTTCCACATCATCGTTGTAGCCAGCTACCGATTTCGGCATTGGGTTTTTCGCAGGCTCAGCAGCTCCAGCATAGAAAGCATCGATGAGCGCTTGCTTATTGACCGCGTAGTTCAATGCCTGGCGAACCTTTTTGTCTTTCATTGGGCCGCGCTCGTTATTCAATCCCAGGTAAGCAACGTTCAGAGAAGGACGGTAGAAGGTTTGCAGGTCTGCATTGCCTTCAATAGCTTTAACATCACTGAAGTTCACTCCATCGATAATGTCAACTTCACCAGTGTTCAATGCATTCAGACGTGCAGAGTTTTCAGGAATGACGCGGAAGATAACTTCATCAAGCTTCGGCAGCCCTTCTTCCCAGTAATCTTCGTTTTTCACAAGAGTTACCCTGTCATTACGCTTCCATTCTTTGAATTTGAATGGTCCAGTACCTACTGGATTTTCGATGAATTTATCACCATGCTTCTCGATTGCAGCAGGGCTCGCGATACCGAATGGAGACATTGCAAGGTTTTTGTAGAATGGAGCTAGAATTCGGTTCAATGTGAATTCAACTGTATGTTCATCTACTGCCTTAACTTCCTTAATTACGTCACCAAATTGTGAGTTATAGTAGTAAAATTGTTCTTTATTTCCGGCTTTCCAGCGCTCGAAATTGAAGACTACAGCTTCAGCATTGAAATCAGTGCCGTCATGGAATTTAACACCTTTTCGAAGTTTAAGTGTATGCTTCAAACCACCTTCAGACTCTTCCCAGCTTTCAGCAAGGCCCGGTGGATTTCTGTATCCTGCTCACCAAATTCGATGAGAGTTTCGTAGATGTTCTTTGTTACTTTGAAAGCTTCACCTTCAGTCGTTACTGCTGGGTCTAGTGATGTTGAATCACCGCCGCGGCCAAATACAAGAGTTCCTCCAGACGATGAATCGCCGTCAGAACCAGACTCCCCGCCCGTTTTCTTTCCGCCGGATTCATTATTACAGCCGGCAAGCCCAAGGCTAAGGATAAGGATAAAAGCAAAAAACATTAATCCAAAACGCCTTTTCATATTCTTCCCCCTTGTTTTTTCGGACCGGTTTTATATATCCAGTCCATAATATCTATCATCTATGCTGTTTACCTGCACACATTACTATCTGGAATAAAAATTCCGTTCCAGATTAATAAAGGTGGCAGGCAGCAAAATGACCAGGTTCAATTTCCTTCAATACAGGTCTATCAGTCTTGCAGATATCCATACATTCCTTGCACCTTGTATGGAAGGCACATCCCTGTGGCGGATTCTCCGGGCTTGGAATATCCCCTGTCAGCAGCTCCTGTACCCTTTTCACATCAGGATCCGGTATCGGTACCGCTGAAAGCAAAGCCCTCGTATACGGATGGAGGGGGTTTTCATACAACTTATCGGCTTCGGTGATCTCTACGAGCCTGCCTAAATACATGACTCCAACTCTGTCACTGATATGCCTTACAACACCAAGGTCATGGGCTATGAATATATAAGTCAATTGGAATTCCTTTTGCAGGTCCTCCAGAAGATTCAAAACTTGTGATTGAATGGAAACATCAAGTGCAGATACAGGTTCATCGGCTATAATCAGCTTAGGCCTTGTCATTAACGCACGAGCAATCCCAATCCGCTGGCGCTGTCCGCCGCTGAACTGGTGTGGATACCTTTTGGCATGGTAGCTGCTGAGGCCGACTACCTCAAGCATTTCCTGGACCATCTGCTTGCGTTCCTTCTTTGTCCCGATCCCATGGACAATCAGGGGTTCCTCCAAGATTTTCTCGACTGTATGCCGAGGATTCAGTGATGCAAATGGATCCTGAAAGACCATTTGCATATCCTTTCGCGCCTTGCGCATATCGTTGTCCGAGAGAGTGACAAGATCCTTTCCTTCAAAAATGACTTTCCCTTCTGTAGGTCGGTCAGGCGCATCAGCATTCTTCCTGTAGTTGATTTGCCGCAACCTGACTCGCCAACAAGTCCAAGTGTTTCACCCTTGTTCACCCAAAAGCTGATATCATCGACAGCTTTCACAGCACCAGTCTGTTTTCCAAGGATACCGCCAGTAACTGGGAAATATTTTTTCAATCCATCAACTTTTAACAGTACTTCTGTCATTGGCTGCTCCCTCCTTCTGATGCAGCAGGCAGCGTACAGTATGGCCTGGCCTGCCAGTTTCATAAAGTTCAGGATCTTCGCTCAGGCATCTGTCCATGACAAATTCGCATCTTGCCGCGAACCTGCAGCCAACCTTAATGGAACCTGGCTTGGGCACGTTACCGGGAATAGAGTATAAGCGCTCCTGTTTGTCCCTGATATCAGGAATCGATTTAAGTAATCCAAGAGTATAAGGGTGCTTCGGGTTTTTAAAGATATCCTCTACAAGCCCTTCCTCGACGATTTTCCCTGCATACATAACAACGACACGCTGGCAAACCTCTGCGACAACTCCAAGGTCATGGGTGATCATGATAATCGCCGTATCAAGCTTTACGTTGAGATCCTTCATCAACGCCAGAATTTGCGCCTGGATGGTCACATCAAGCGCCGTTGTCGGTTCATCAGCAATCAGTACGCGCGGGTGGCAGCTCAGTGCCATTGCAATCATGACCCTCTGCCGCATCCCACCGGAAAGCTGATGAGGATATTCCTTGACGATTTGTTCTGCTCTTGGCAGCCCGACAAGCTTAAGCATCTCCACTGCCTGCTGATAAGCAGCTTTTTTGCCCAGCTTCTTATGTATTTTCAAAGCCTCAACCAGCTGTTCACCTATCGTAAATAATGGATTCAACGAGGTCATCGGTTCCTGGAAAATCATCGCGACATCATTTCCCCGGATTTCTCGCATTCTTCTTTCCGAAGCGTGTACCAGGTCTTCACCATTGAGAAGGATTTCCCCGCCAGCAATTATTCCCGGAGGCTGGGGGATCAGCTTCATGATTGATAAGGAAGTTACGCTTTTTCCGCTGCCCGATTCTCCGACTATCCCGAGGATCTCTCCTTTGTTAACCGAAAAGCTGACATCATCTACTGCAGGGACCTCACCATCTTTTGTGATAAATGATGTCTTTAAATTCTTCACATCTAAAACCGGAGCATGTACCACTTTTCTACTCCTTTCTATTACCGAAATATTATTGTTGAATAAAAATTACTTATGTCTGTGTAAAACATTTTATATTAAATGCACCAAGATAGTCCACTTATTTTTCTTAATTATTTAAATATAATAATAATTTAGAATCATTTTAGGCATTTGGTACTATTTGTATGTCAAAAGCTGATAAATTATGACACTTTAGAAATATGAAGATTTTCTTGGGATAAATTTTTGTTTATAAAAAGATTCTGGAAATTATCCAGGAATCGGTTAGGAGCGAAAGACAAAAAAAACCGAAGCGCAATGCCTCGGTTTCTTGTGGATTATTTAACTTTCAAGCTGTTGGACCTGGAAGAGTCTATGATAGCCCCCCTGCTTTGCCATCAATTCATCATGGCTGCCGTCCTCGATGATTTCTCCGTGCTCAATCAGGACAATCCTGTCTGCATGTGTAATCGTGGATAAACGGTGGGCAACAACGAATGTTGTCCTGTCTTTTGCCAATTTTTCTATCGCTTCCTGAATAAGATGCTCACTCTCAAGATCGAGCGCTGATGTTGCTTCATCAAGAATTAGAATAGGCGGATTCTTCAGGAACACTCGCGCGATGGCAACACGCTGTTTTTGGCCCCCGGAAAGCTTGACTCCCCTTTCACCGACTTTTGTATCATAGCCTTCTGGCAGATTCATAATAAAATCGTGAGCATTTGCTGCCTTGGCCGCTTGAAAGACTTCCTCATCACTGGCACCTGGCCTGCCTAACAGGATATTCGATTTGACCGATTCACTGAACAAAATATTATCCTGCGCAACCATGCCGATTTTATCTCGCAGGGAACGGACCTTGAACGAACGGATATCCTTCCCATCAAGGAGGATTTCGCCATCGGTAACATCAAAGAATCTTGGTATCAGGCTGACAAACGAAGATTTTCCGCCACCGCTCATTCCGACCAGAGCAATAGTTTCTCCCTTTTCAACCTCTATATTCAAATTCTTAAGTACCGTCTCTCCGTCTTCCTCATAAGAGAAACTTACATTTCTAAAAGAAATATCCCCGTTCACTTTTTTCAGTTCAATTGCATCAGGAGAATCCTTGATATCGTATTTTTCATCCATGAATTCGAAAACGCGGTCCATTGAAGCAATCGCCTGAGTCAACGTGGTCGATGAATTCACCAGCCTGCGCAGTGGGTTATAAAGCCTGTCGATATACGCAATGAAAGCGGCCATTTCCCCGATGGTAAGATTCCCTTGAAGGACCTGGTAACCGGAAAAGCCAATAACAAGCAATGGTGCTATATCAGTAATCGTATTGACTACCGCAAATGCTTTTGCGTTCCATCTTGTGTGATCAAGCGCTTTTGTTAAAAAGTTTTTATTCTGCTGGTCAAATTGTGTCTGTTCATAATCCTCAATCGCAAAGCTTTTGATGACTGAGATTCCAGCCACTCTCTCATGCAAATAGCTTTGTACCCCCGCGAGTGCCTGTGACCGTTCTCTCGTAAGCTTCCGAAGATTCCCGAAGAAAAATTTCACCGAAAAAGCGTAAAAAGGAAACAGGATCAATGAGACAAACGTAAGCTTGACATCCATCAAGAACATGATAGCAGCTGCTATCACAATCGTAGCAATATCAAGCCATAGATTCATCAGTCCAGACACAACGAATGTCTTTGTTTGCTCGACATCATTGATCATCCTTGAGATGACCTCTCCAGCCCTTGTATTGGAATAATATTTATAGCTGAGTCTCTGCATATGGGTAAACAGTCTGTCTCTTAAGTCATAAAGAATCTTGCTCGCTGTCCACTGCGCAAAGTATTGACGATAGTATTCAATTGGCGGCCTGAGCACGACAAAAACAACAATCATGACGCCCATTACCCAAAGCAACTTGTCTATTTTTTCATCCTTGTCCAGTGTTTCATTTCCGATGACATCATCCAGGACAAATTTGATTAAAAGTGGAATTAACAGTGGAATCGCAAATTTAAGGATGCCGATGATGATTGTTCCAATGATTTGCAGCCTATATGGTTTGACGAATTTTAAGTATCTGCGGATGCTGCCCAATTATGGTTCCCTCCTATGGAGCCTTACCTTACCTTACCTTACCTTACCTTACCTTACCTTACCTTACCTTACCTTACCTTACCTTACCTTACCTTGCCTTGCCTTGCCTTGCTGTTGACGAAACAAAAACCTGTTGAATCAAATCAACAGGCTCAAGCTTGTCTACCCTGTATGGTTAACGGCGATATGTTAAATACCGTTCATAATAAATGTCGATGAAATCAGGCGCAAATGGACCCTTCCTCTGCCTGATCCAGCGTTTAAGCTTTTCAACATTGTATTTCAATATCTTATCGATCACATCAGGGTATTGCATTTCTTTTCGATGGCGTTCATATTCATCCTCATCGAGCAGATTAAACGTCATATCAGGAAAAACTTTAATATCGAGATCATAGTCAATATATTTCAGCGCTTCTCCATCAAATATAAATGGAGAACTAATATTGCAGTAGTAATACACGCCATCTTCCCGAATCATGCCTATAACGTTGAACCATAGCTGAGAGTGAAAGTAACAGATTGCAGGCTCTCTCGTCATCCAAGTTCTGCCGTCTGACTCAGTTACGACTGTCCTATCATTCCCGCCAATCACTAGATTTTGCGTTCCTTTTAAGACGGTAGTTTCTTCCCAGACTCGATGGATGTGCCCATTATGCTTATAACTGTGGATTTGGATCGGTTCACCTTCTGTGGGTACGCCCATGTTCTTCTCCCCTACTTTCCTTTCCCGGAAACTTTGCAACCTATTTAATGTATATTTATCTAAATTCTTCAAAAGACAAAAGGCAACAAAGAACGATTCCTATTTTTTATTATTATAACGGTTAACGAGAGAATTTAAAACAAAAGAGCCACCGATTTCCTCGATAGCTCAATAAATTCGCTTAATTTTTTTAAAAATTCACTTATTTTTATTTCAATGGTTTGCAGAAACCACTCTTAACGAAAACTAACGGCAAGCTGTTGATATGTATGGATGACTTCCTCTGTCTGCTTTTCAAACATCTGGTAGATTTCCTTCAGGTCCTGCTTTTTTCGGTCAATTTCGATACGCAGATCTTCTAATTCAGCACTTTGCTTAAGGACATCCAGCTGCTTTTCAATCTCCTGGCATCTTTCCAATTCAGACTGCAGATATAAAAGCTTTTCCATCGTTTGCATTTGTGTAGAAACCAATTCGTTAAATTTATCCATGCATTTCCACCGCCTGTATAATTTATCTTTTATTTTAAATGTATTCTTGGGTGAGGGTGAAAATCCTTTGACTAGTTATGTAGAGGAATTGGAACCTTTGTCGAATGGAGTAACTTGATTTTGCATTACCTCTCATTAACCTGCCTGTCTCATTTATGCGCTGAAATTCGTTTTGCGTTTCCTTTTCAATGGTCCCGCTACGGTCGCGAACTGAGAGTTGACTTTGAATCCCATCAAATTTAATCAATGGAAAAAGGCACTCTGCGAATTAGAGTGCCTTCCATTAAGGTGATTTTAGCGCTGTTGTCCAGAGTTTTGGCCTTTGCGAGCTTCAGCTGCTGGTTTTGCTGACGTACTTCTTGAGCGTTTGTTTCGCTCGCGAATTCAGTGCCGTATTGTCCGCCTTTAGCAGATTGAGCGTTTTGTTGTCTCACCTGCTGAATGTTAGTTCCAGCTTGAGATTGATTAGGTTGTTTTGCCATCGTTTATCACCTCCACGAATAATAGATTAACCATCCGCGGAAAGTGCTATCCGACTTTTTTATACCAAATTCATCCAGTTGGATTCATCTTATACCAACAAAGAAATTCCCCCATCGACGATGATTGTCTGACCGCGGATCATGGTGGATTCATCCTTCAGCAGGAACATGATGGCGTTGATCATGTCGTCGATTTCGACCATTCTTCCAGCAGGGGTTTTCTCTCTAGCCTCTGCAAGCAGTTCCTCTCTATTAGGGAAGTGAGTAAGTGCCTCTGTATCGACCGCTCCGCCTGATACTGCGTTGACTACGATATTTTTCCGGGCAAGCTCAACAGCAAGATAACGTGTCAATGCTTCCAGTGCCGCCTTGGAAACCCCTACGGTTGTATAGTTCTCCAAGTATCGAATCGAACCTATTGAACTGATGCTGACAATTTTACCGCCGCCATTCCTTTCCATCAATTTCGCCGCTTCCTGGGCACAGAACAATAGCGCTTTACTATTGATGTTCATCGTCCAATCCCAATGTGATTCCTCAAGCTCCATCGCCGGTCGCAGCACGCCTGATGCTGCATTGTTAACGAAGATATCGAGCCTTCCGAATTCCGCTTCGATTTGTTCGAACATTGCTTTGATTTTGCTGACATCGCCGACATTTGCCTTAACCACAAGGACCTTCCTGCCAAGTGCTTCGATTTCATCTGCTGTTTCCTGGGCTGCCTTTTTGCTTCGGGCATAATTGACAACGATGTCATACCCTTCTTTTGCGAGCCTGATGGCTGCCGCTTTCCCGATTCCCCGGCTGCTTCCGGTAATAAGTGCAACTTTTTGTGTCATGTAAAAAACCCTTTCTTTCCAGTTCTTGCTAAGAAAAGCAGAACCTTAATTTTGTTTCATTTTAGCCTGTTCAGGTATATATGACAATAAGGATCGATTTCTTGTTCCGTTTTTTATGCTGTGATAAAAACTCCCGTACTGAAAACACTATTCTTAAGACCGACACTCTTACGAAAGGATGATTCCCATGTATGTAGGCCGTGATATGACTGAATTATCGATGATGCCCAAAACTGATTGGAAGGATAGCGAGCTTGCTTTTTTCCATCATTCTCTCCAGCAAATGGTCCCTTATTTGAATGCTGAAGGCCAGACGATCCACAGAGAAATCGTTGAAGAAATCGAAAGCCGGGGCGGTTTGAACCGCGGCGAAGCCGATTATACGCACGGGACGAAAGTTAGCTACGACTGATATGGAAAAGGCTGCTAACTCCGATGGTTAGTCAGCCTTTTTATATTCCAGATACTGCTTCAGCATTTTTTGGTAAGGTACCGGAAATGCGAATTCCTGGATTTCCTTCTCTGTTACCAATTTGAGCTGTGGAGTCTCGATGATTTCGCCCGTAAATTGTCCGCTGAATACCTGTATGTTCCATACCAAATGCGAAAATACATGGCCGATTTCGCCTATGGAATCACCTAACTTCGGTATTAAACCATAGTTCTCTTCAAAATGCTCAGCCAGCTGATCTCTTTGTCTCTGGAAGTCGAGGCTCAGCTCAACAGTCGGAAACTCCCACAAGTTTGCCAGCAAGCCGGTTCCAGGCCTTTTCCGTATTAGGATCCTTCCTTTACCATCACTGAAAATCCCGGCAGCAAGCTGTACATTTTTCTGTTTTTTCTTTTTTGTTTTTACAGGCAGTTCATTTTGCACTCCTTCATGGAATGCCTGACAGTGTTCCCTGACCGGGCAAAGCAGGCAGGAAGGAGAGGTCGGGGTGCAGATTAGGGCTCCAAGCTCCATTACCGCTTGATTGAAATAGGAGGGGTTTTCGTGCGATATTAGCTCCCTGACTCCCGCTTCAAAAATTTTACGGGACGCTGGTCGGGCAATGTCCTCCCTAATCAACAAGATACGTGATAATACCCTCATGACATTTCCATCGACCGCAGGCTCAGGTTTTCCATAGGCAATGCTCAGGATTGCTCCGGCAGTGTATGGTCCAACACCTTTTAAAGCTGAAATCTCTTTCGGAGAATCTGGACTCTGCCGCCGTATCTTTCATTTACTTCTTTCACAGCGGATTGTAAATTAAGGACACGGGAATAATAACCAAGTCCTTCCCATGCTTTAAGGACTTTTTCTTCATCAGCGTCAGCTAGCGCCTCTAACGTTGGGAAATTTTCCAAAAATCGATTAAAATAAGGGATGACAGTATCTACTCTAGTTTGTTGGAGCATGATTTCTGATACCCACACTTTGTAAGGATCCTGGTCCTTTCTCCATGGCAGTTCTCGTTGCTCACTTACAAACCATCCTATCAAGTCATCCTGAAAGGATATTATATCCATTTTATCTATACATTTCTTGATGTCAGTTGCCACTTTCGTTCCTCCAGGTGTTAAACTTTCCGGAAATTTGGGAATATAATATTAACGCTTCTGCTTAATCGCCATGAAGCCTATTCGTTCCAATCCACCCGGAACAAAATCTTCAAGGATTCCAAAAACTGAGTGGTTCCGGGAAAGCCGCATTTTTTTCAAAGCATGGTAATGGGCTTCAGTCGGGACATAGAATGTTTCAACGAAAATATTACGCTCTTCTGACTGGCTCCATGAAAACATATCAGCCTCAAAATCAGGAAGCATTGTAGAGATTTTATCGATTGTCTCGCGGTATTGGCTAAGCAGATTTTGTTTTACTTCATACTGTACGATCATCTGAATCAATTTTTCCAGCTCCTTTTCTTGAAGGGCTGATTGAAACAGCCCTTTAAACGTAAACTATTCTTCGTATTGTGACAAGGACTTTTACCTGCCAAACGTTGGTTATGAGTAACAGAAATCTTTTAAAAAGGAGGATGTTCCCATGGATACTGGAACCCATGTTGTGATGGGATTCGCTCTTGGCGGGTTAGCTACGCTAGATCCTGCTGTCAGCGGAAGCACCGCCACTGCCTCAAGCGTGCTGATTGCTACACTTGTCGGCTCGCAAATCCCTGATATCGATACTGTATTGAAATTGAGGAATAATGCTGTCTATATACGGAATCACCGTGGCATTACCCATTCGATTCCAGCAGTCCTCCTGTGGCCGCTGCTTATTTCTGGGACAATCCATTTTTTCTACCCAGAAGCAAATTTGCTGCATTTATGGATTTGGACATTTATTGCTGTTTTCCTTCATGTTTTTGTCGACATTTTCAACGCATATGGGACACAGGCATTGCGTCCTTTTTCGTCAAAATGGGTCGCGTTGGGGGTTATCAATACATTTGACCCGATTATTTTTGCGATTCATGTCGTCGGTTTGTTCCTCTGGGCATTTGGATATCACCCTGGATATACATTTTTAACGATCTATGCGATCCTGGTGTTCTACTATATCTATCGCTTTATCATGAAGTTTCGAATCCGACGGGCAGTTGAACATATTGTACCGGATGCTACAGAAATCATCATCGCCCCAACAATGAAATTCAATCATTGGCGGGTAGCGGTGATGAATAAACACCAGTTCTTTGTCGGCCGCGGACACAAGCACCATGTGAGGATACTCGATCAATTCAATCGTGTACCTGTCCCGGAAACTCCGGTTTTGGAAGCAGCAAAAAAAGACAAGAACCTGTCAGCGTTCCTGTCCTTCTCTCCTGTCTACCGCTGGGAATGTGATGAATATGATGACTATTACGAAGTCAGGTTCATTGACCTTCGCTACCGCAGCAACGGGCACTATCCATTCGTCGCTGTCGTGAATCTCAGCAAGGATCTGGAAATTCTCAGCTCGTATACCGGCTGGATATACAGCGAGGAAAAACTGCGAAAGAAATTGGAATTTCTTCCTGGTGAGGGGTAAAACCGGATTACCTTTGCAGTCACAACAAACGGAAAAATCCCCGCAAATGCGGGGATTTTTCATTAATGGTCTTTATCGGCATTATCGGAATCCTGTTCCAGTAAATGCTTATACTTCGGGTTTCTGGCAACAAATTCATGTAGCTGTCCGCCGTAATTTTCAATCCATTGGCGGACCACTTTTTCGGTCATTTCACTGCCCATATATTCATGTCCTGCTTTTGCGTAGGTTGACTCAAAGTCTCCCCATAAAAGCTCCACCCATGTCAAAGCCTGTTCATAGGTGATGCCCTTGTTCTTTTCTTGCAGCAGGCTTGCCAGCTTCTCATGAGTTTCTTGCAATCGTGATCACCCTTTGCCAATTTTTAATGTAGTTTTGAATGATTGGATTTGTCCAATACTATAAATGCGTGCAGCTTTTTTGGCATACACGTAATTTTACCCGTCACGGAGGGCAATATGCGAAATAAAGTAACTAACTTCCCAAATCAGAACAACAATAAGCTCGAGGGCGAACCGCGGGCAAAAGCAGAATATGCTTCAAGAAGAGCTGATGGTACTATCAATACTCATCCGCAGGAGCGCATGTACGCATCATCTCACCGTGAAGATGACACATCAGCGGTCATAAAAGACCATTAAGAAGAAATTTCGTTTAACAGCTAGATTTTAAACCAATGGGCAAAGCCAGATATTTAAATCTGGTTTTGCTCCAATTTCAACAAAAGGGAAATTGGCAGTGCCTCTTCTCTTCCTTCACCATTTAGACGCGCCCCCCAGGCAAACACTCCATTCATATAATCAATCTTGAAATAAGTTCCTGGATCTCCATCGATCCCATAAATTTCTCCCGGCTTGAAATCATCAGGGTTCAGCATATATGATTTGGCCATGGCAATTTTTCGTTCATATACGGCAAGCTCACTGACCATCCCCATCTGCTCGGCTTTTCTAGCCTTGTCACGGAGACTGGCAATTTCCTGATTTAATTCATATTCAGATAACTCGCTGTATCTTTTTTCTCTGCCCATCTATATTCACTCCTGGATCATTTTCGTTTTTAGGATTCTTCCAATACTAGTTTTAGCCATCACGAAGCAACCTACTATTATCATTCAAGCATATAAGTTATAACTAAATTATAGCATGTTATCTTAAGGAGGCTATCATGAAAGCAATCATTGTGACTGGTGCCGGTACCGGCCTTGGGAAGGAGCTATCGCTTCTTTTGGCCAAACAAGGTTACCATTTGATCCTAACAGGAAGAACTGAAGATAATTTAAAAAATGTACAAACCCAGATCGAAAAAACAGGTGGAAGTGCAACAGACCTTGTACTCGATCTCCGCAATCTCGAGGATATTAAAGAAAAAGCCTTATTGATCAGCAAAAAATATGAGATTTACGGGCTCGTCAACAATGCAGGTCTCGGTTATTTCGGTCCATTCTCGGAAATCTCCGATAAAGAAATCGAAGAGATGTTCCAGACTAACGTCTTCGGGACGATCCAGATGACGAAAGCCATCCTGCCTTATATGAAGTTGAATAATGATGGTTTGGTCATCAACATCGTTTCGACCGCAGGACTGCGCGGGAAAAAGAATGAGGCGGTATACTGCTCCAGCAAGTTCGCAGTAAGAGGGTTCACAGAGAGTTTGCAAAAGGAATATGAAGGAACGGGAATCCGCTTTGTCGCTGCTTACATGGGAGGCATGAATACTCCGTTCTGGGAAGAAAGCGACCATGTTTCTGACCAATCAAGACTTCGATCTCCCGCTGAAGTGGCAGAAATCATCATCGAAAATCTTGAAAAAGACGAAATTGTAATCGAATCAAAAAAATCATGACAATGTCATGATTTTTTATTCCTCGTTTTCTTTTTCAGAAATGAATTCATCAATCATTTCCATTGGAAACCCCTTACGGTACAACGCCATTTTCAGCTTCTGCCTGTATTCACGTTCCGGCAGTTTACTGTATTTGTTGTGCAGCTTATCCCCCTGGTCCTTAATGCATCCATCTCATCGTCTTCTTCTTTCTCCACTTGTGTTTCATCCAGGGCAGCCCGGATGATCGCGAAGGAGTATCCTTTACGCTGAAGCATCTGCTCTATTTTCTGTTTAAGGATTCTTGAAGAATCCTTCTTGTTCTTCTGCGCATATTTATCACTAAGCTTAATTGCTTTTTCTAACTGTTCATCGAACGAAACCTCTTCTACTACCTTAGAGATCAAATCTGGAGATATCCCTTTATTCTTTAATTCCATTTTAATGACCTCGGCTCCCTTGTCCGTCGTATTAAGCTGGGTTCGGACAAATGCATTAGCAAACTCCTCGTCATTCAGGAATTTGAATTCATATAATTTATGGATTGCTTCTTTTATGACTGGATCTGCGACTTCCTTTTTCAACAGGTAGTCACTCACTTCAGCTTCAGACCTCATGCGGTGAGCTAAATAATTGATTGCCGTATTATAGGCTTTGCGGATATCATCCTGGAAAAGCATCTCTGTTACGGAAAAGTCATCGAGCTCCATCCTTTTTTCAAGTTGTGCTTAATCAATACATCTTCATCAACGCTGAAGCATACTCTTCCCCTCTGCCGCTGTCGGTAAAAATGCTGTATCGTTCCTTATTATGTTTTTGTACAGAAATCTTTGTAATCACTGGCATGTGATTTTCACCTCTAATGAAACTTTAACACATTCAAAGGAGGTTTATCATATTAAAAGAAGTACTATAGTAACAAGAGAATTTTTATGAGGAGGATCTTGATGAAAATTGCGATTACCGGAGGAACTGGACTGGTCGGCCAAGCGTTAAGCAGTCATTTGATACAGTCGGGCCACCAAGTGTATATATTAACTCGGAATTCAAGTGAATCACACAGCATCAACCCCAAATATGTTCAATGGCTTAATTCTGGTGACAAGCCTGAAAAGGAGCTTGACGGCATTGATGCTATTGTCAATCTTGCTGGCGCGACAATCAATAACAGATGGACGGATGAATATAAAAAGAAAATCATCGATAGTCGATTGCAGGCAACATCCGAGGTAAAAAGGATTATTGAAGAGCTTCCCACAAAGCCTTCTGTTTTAGTCAATGCCAGTGCAGTAGGCTATTACGGCACCTCGCTAAGAAAGGAATTTACGGAACAATCCAATAAGGGAAGCGACTTCCTAGCCGACACTGTCGATCAATGGGAAGCTTCAGCCTCGCAGGTTCATGACATGGGAGTTCGACCTGTACTTTGCCGTTTTGGTGTCATCCTTGATAAAAACGGCGGTGCTTTGCCGAGGATGGTTCTCCCCTATAAACTTTTTGCTGGAGGAAAGATTGGCTCGGGCAAGCAATGGCTTTCATGGATCCATATAGAGGATGTCGTACGCGGGATTATTTTCAGCATCGAGAATCCAAAAGTGAATGGTCCCGTTAATTTCACAGCCCCTTCACCGGTTACGATGGAACAGTTCGGAGAAACCTTATCCAGGGTCATTAATCGCCCTCATTGGATGCGAGTGCCTTCCTTTGCGCTAAAAATAATGCTGGGAGAAATGAGCATTCTTGTGTTGGAAGGTCAGCGTGCAATGCCAGAAAAACTGATTAGTGCAGGTTTTACATTCAGGTATCCTGAACTGGATGATGCACTTAAAGAAATTTTCGATAAGTAATGCTGTTAAATCCCTTTCAACAAGGAAATACTGGTAAAGTAAATCATTTTGAAAGGATGGATAACCAATGGATAAAAAGAAACGCGATAAGACTAAGAGCACTTTATCAAGCATGCAGGAAGTTACATACAGCCATGAATTCAAGAAGGCAGACAGAGCAGCAGGCTATACAAATGGAAAGAGATAATAAGCATTAAGCACCCTTTTATTGCGAAATATAAAAGTACGGAAATGATTCTTTTTCCGTACTTTTATCCTGAAAGGGGTTTTTTCGAATGGGTCGTTCTCATGGACATAAAACACGTGACCGAAATAAAGCTTCGCTTCCTCAGGTTCCCAAGAATATGAAGTCAGATGGAATCGACGTTGAATTCAACCCTGAGCTTGCCGATCAAGCTGATCTTGAAGCGCTGGCTCGATCAAGGGCTGCGGATGGGCGTGCAAAAAAATACCGAAAATAACCCATAATAAAAGAGAAAGCAGAATCCATATGGATTCTGCTTTCTCTTTTAAGGGGAAGGGAGAATTAATCAACAGTTAGCATCGGGATTTTTATTGTGAATATTTTCACTAACTTTTGATACCATTAATATATGCCCTCTTTCTAAGTTACACAATGGCTTTCACCAATTGTTCAAAATAAATATTTTCCACAGTTATCAACATTAATGTGGATAGTGTGAACAACTCTGAAAATCGCTTACTACTATTGGATTTTTAACCACACAGTTTTTTAAAGGTTTTTTTGTGGATAATGTGCATAAGTCTGTGGAGTACTCGAAAATTAATGAATTTTCCTGTTGATAAGTATGCTGATAAATAATTGCTATTAATATTTCCCTTATTTTTAATGCTGCAAACCATTATTCATTAATAAACGCCTAAATAATTTACATAAATAAATCAAATACTATTCCTAATAGGAGCTGATTTTTTAACAATACGGAGGGATTCCTGATGGCAAGAAGAAATAAAATACTTGTACCTGAAGCTAGAATGGCATTGGATGACTTGAAGGCGCAGGTAGCGGGAACAATGAAATCAGAGGACGCTAAATACGAAACGGCCAGGGAGATTGGTGTCCCATTGAACAAGGGGTATAACGGAAATCTTTCAACGCGAGAAGCAGGTCGAGTCGGCGGGAAACTTGGAGGAAATATGGTTCGCGAGCTCGTTAAAATGGCCCAGGAAAATCTGCGTAAACAGTAAGGATTTCAACTATTTGTAAAAACGATTGACAGCTGCTGAAAAATATCATATAATGATAAAGCTTCGCCAAAAAGAAGTAACTTGAATCACAACTATAATTATGTAAACAATTAATGGCGTTCTGCTTTTATTTTTAGGTATCAACTTATTCACACTGGATCGGCTTCGGAGCCGTAAGGATACAAGAGAGGTAGGGCTTGTGTCGTTTAGGTTTAAAAATGGTCAAGTGGAAATTGTACCGCGGCAAAGTTTATAATGGATGATTTTTTATACATCTTGTGGAGTAGCAAGTTACTTAAAAGCGAACCGGAATCCGGTTCGCTTTTTCTAATTCGCTAACAATTTAGATTGCATTATTCCTTCGGGGCTGCTCAGTATGATCAAATGGTTCCTGCTTGTATGACTGCAGGATTATAGTTACTTCTGTCCCGACTCCTCTTTCGCTCTTGTAGGAAATCGAACCGCCCATAGTCTCAATGATCTTGATTGAAACCGAGGTTCCAAGTCCCGTACCTTTACTTTTGGTTGTATAAAATAATGTACCAAGTTTGGCGATTTGTGCGCTATCCATTCCCTTTCCTGTATCTGAAATCACAATATATGATTCATTCCCGGCCGAGACCTGGCTGATGTTGACTTCCCCGCCTCATCCGTAGCCTCGATACCGTTCTTTATAATGTTCACAAGAGCTTGTTTCAGCTGGTTCCTGTCAGTTTTTACATAGATCCCCCACTCCAGCTGGACATTCACCTGGACCCCTTCCTTTGCAGCAAATGCCTCTAAAAGCAATGTGACTTCAGTAATGATTTCTGCCAGCTCGGCATCCTCCAATTTTTCAAATTGAGGCTTAGCAAAATTCAGATAATCATTAATGATAGATTCCGCCCTCCCGAGTTCCGTCAGGACGAGGCTCAAATAGTAATAATTATCTCCTTTTTCTTGCTTATGCATCATCTGCAAAAAACCTTTTACCACTGTTAATGGATTCCTGATTTCATGCGCTATTGATGCAGCTAGTTCACCCAGTGTATTCAGTTTTTCAGCGCGCAGGATTTCTTTTCTCATTAAATCCTTCTCGATCAAGGACTCATTCAGAATCGCTGCTACCCATACGGCAAAAACCTGGATTGCGCCAAAAATTCCAACATTCATCATAATTTGATTTGTGTCCTCGGCTGTTGCGTCATTAAGAAAAATATTGGCCAAAAGAATCAGCAGCATTGAAAATGAGGGCCATAACCCTACAAGGACTGTTGTCCTGATTCTCTTCTTTGCATCAAACGTCCAAAATTTCTTCATGAACAAGAATGGAATTAGCGCTGCCAGGAAACCGCTCGCATAGCCGAGCAGAAGATCCCCGCCCATGAATGTCCTTGTTGCCAGATAAGTAAACAAGACCATAACACCCGCTATCCGGCCTCCATATAAAAAGGCAAGCACCATTGGCACGTAGCGAAGATCCCAGTACAAACCGCCTTCCTCAAATGAGAACGCGAGAGACAGAAACACAGCAATACTTTGGAGCACTCCGCATAAGTAAGGTGATTTCCCAACCCTTTTATTATCAAAAAGAACACTATGAATAAAGATTGGCAGCAGGATAATTAGGACATTTAAAAGAAGTTTCTCAGCAAGCATTGCAAATTCTCCATTCAAAGAGGGTTTAGATAAAGCCGGGCTGGTGCTGTCATACTTGTTAGCTTTCTCGTATTAGGAATACGACAAACTTTTCACTAATCCTCTATTGCCCGGGAAATTTGTCATATTTTATTAGAAAAGCGCAAG
>NZ_BAUW01000043.1 GCF_000517385.1 Mesobacillus boroniphilus JCM 21738
AAGGCGCTTGCGCTTTTTGTTCCTGAAGAGTTTATTTGGGTTTCAATTATGCGGTTGTTTTAGCCAGGAAAGGTGCCCATACATGGGAAGAAAGCCACTCATAAGGGTATCTTTAGCCAGGAAAGGTGCCCTTAGGTGGGAAGAAAGCCACCTCTAAGGATTTCTTTGGCCACAAAAGGTGTCCTTACACAGCTGAAAAGCCACCCATAAGGGCACATTTAGGCTTGGCAGGCACTACCCCTCCGAAGCCACACTTCCGCTATTATTTATTGAATCTTGTTATTCCTGCTGATATAATCAACATTAGTGTACATGCGCGAGTATAGTAGGAGTGGACGTAATGAACAGAGAAGATAGACTTAATAGACAAAGCAAAATACGTAATTTCTCGATTATCGCCCATATTGACCATGGTAAGTCGACGTTGGCTGACCGTATCCTTGAGAAGACGAATGCATTGTCTGCACGTGAAATGAAGGATCAGCTTCTGGATTCGATGGATCTTGAGCGTGAGCGCGGAATAACGATAAAACTGAATTCAGTACAATTGAAGTATAAGGCGAAGGATGGGGAAACTTACACCTTCCATCTGATTGATACTCCTGGGCACGTAGACTTCACCTACGAGGTTTCCCGAAGCCTGGCAGCATGTGAGGGAGCGGTTCTTGTTGTCGATGCAGCACAGGGGATTGAGGCACAGACATTGGCGAACGTATACCTTGCAATCGACAATGATCTTGAAATCGTGCCAGTCATCAATAAAATCGATTTGCCCAGTGCGGATCCTGAGCGTGTAAGGAATGAAATTGAAGATGTGATTGGGTTGGATGCTTCTGAAGCAGTACTTGCATCTGCTAAAGCGGGTATTGGGATTGAGGATATTCTTGAGCAAATCGTTGAGAAGGTCCCTGCCCCACAAGGAGACCCGGAAGCTCCATTAAAAGCATTGATCTTCGACTCATTGTATGATGCATATCGAGGCGTAGTTGCTTATATCCGTGTCGTCGATGGTACGGTAAAAGTTGGCGACAAAATCAAGATGATGGCGACAGGCAAAGAATTTGAAGTAATGGAAGTTGGAGTATTCACTCCAAAAGCTACTCCTGCAGGTGAACTGACTGTCGGAGATGTAGGGTTCTTGACTGCTGCAATCAAAAACGTTGGCGACACACGTGTCGGTGACACAATCACGAATGCGAAAAACGGCGCCTCTGAACCGCTTCCAGGTTATCGCCGCCTAAACCCAATGGTATATTGCGGATTATATCCAATTGATTCTGCTAAATTCAACGACTTGAGGGAAGCACTCGAAAAACTTGAGCTCAACGATTCAGCACTTCAATTCGAACCAGAAACGTCACAGGCATTAGGCTTTGGATTCCGCTGTGGATTCCTTGGACTTCTTCATATGGAAATCATCCAGGAGCGAATCGAACGTGAATTCAAAATTGATTTGATCACGACAGCGCCAAGTGTTATCTATGATGTAATCATGACTGATGGTACTGAAATTAGGGTAGACAACCCGTCTAACATGCCTGACCCTCAGAAGATTGACCGTGTTGAAGAGCCTTATGTAAAAGCAACTATGATGGCACCGAATGACTATGTGGGAGCAATCATGGAGCTTTGCCAGCAAAAGCGTGGCATCTTCATCGATATGCAATACATGGATGAAACACGTGTCAGCATTGTTTACGAAATCCCGCTGTCAGAAATCGTTTATGATTTCTTCGATCAGCTAAAATCGAGCACGAAAGGCTATGCTTCTTTCGATTATGAACCAATCGGCTACAAGCTTCCAAGCTAGTGAAGATGGATATCCTGCTTAACGCTGAAAAAGTTGACGCATTGAGCTTCATCGTTCACAAAGACTTTGCTTATGAACGTGGAAAGATAATCGTAGATAAGCTTAAAGACCTTATTCCACGACAGCAATTTGAGGTGCCTATCCAGGCAGCGATCGGACAGAAAATCGTTGCCCGTTCGACAATCAAGGCGATGCGTAAAAACGTATTGGCGAAGTGTTACGGTGGGGATATCTCCCGTAAACGTAAGCTCCTTGAGAAGCAAAAAGAAGGTAAAAAGCGCATGAAGCAAGTCGGTTCCGTAGAAGTTCCGCAGGAGGCCTTCATGGCAGTCCTGAAAATGGACGAGAACAATACAAAGAAGTAAAATAGCAGGGGAGGCTAGATATGCTTGTTAAAGCAAGCGATTCTGGCCTCTTTTTTCAATAATTCATTCAGAAAAAATTGAGCTGAATCCTGGCATGAAAAGCCACTTTAGGAAGTGAACAAAATGAAAGCAACTTATATCCATATCCCTTTCTGCCATCATATTTGCCATTACTGCGACTTTAACAAGGTATTCATGAAGGGGCAGCCGGTTGATGAATACCTGGAGGCGCTTGAAAAGGAAATGAGCCTGTCGGTAAACAAACAAGTAATGGAAACGGTGTTTGTCGGGGGCGGCACACCAACTGCCTTAAACGAAAAACAATTGGAGAAGCTTGTTTCAGCAGTAAACAGACAGCTTAATATAGACACCAATACGGAATACACTTTTGAAGCAAACCCGGGCGACCTGTCAAAAGAAAAGCTGGCTATCCTGAAGAATGCTGGTGTCAATCGTCTGAGTTTCGGAGTACAGACTTTTAATGATGAACTTTTAAAAAAAATCGGCCGCAGCCATCGGGCGAAGGATGTATTTGCATCAATTGAGAATGCAAAAACAGCAGGCTTCGATAATATCAGCATCGACCTGATTTACAGCCTTCCAGGGCAGACAAAGCAGGATTTCAAAGAATCAATCCAAACAGCCCTCGGATTAGGACTGGTTCATTATTCCGGATATTCGTTAATCATCGAACCGAAAACAGTATTCTACAATTTACTGCAAAAAGGCAAGCTCCCGCTACCAGGTGAGGATGCGGAAGCAGAAATGTATGAAACACTAATGGAGCAAATGGAAAACGGCGGTCTTAGGCAATATGAGATCAGCAATTTCGCTGTCCCAGGGTTCGAAAGCAGACACAACCTTACCTATTGGAACAACGAAGAGTATTATGGGTTCGGTGCTGGCGCTCATGGATATGTCGATGGAATCAGGCAGTCTAATTTTGGTCCATTAAAAAAATATATGGAGCCTTTATCCAATGGGGAACTCCCGATCATGGATGCTCACATGGTTACAATCGAGGAAAAAATGGAAGAGGAAATGTTCCTCGGACTGCGAAAGACTGAAGGTGTCTCGATTCGACACTTCGAGGAAAAATTCGGCCAGAATCCGCTGGATTTATTTGAAAGTCAAATCAAGGATTGGTCTGCGAAAGGCCTTCTGAAAAGTGATGGAGATAAAATCTCACTAACAAGGCAGGGGTGCCTTCTCGGCAATGAAGTTTTTCAATCATTCATCGGGGTATCAAATCATTGACATCCTCAGCGTTTATTGATAAATTATTTTTAGAATTAGCACTCGTTCTTATAGAGTGCTAACAGAGGTGATGATGTTGTTAACAGATCGTCAGGTGCTCATTTTGCAGGTGATTGTTGATGACTTTATTCGTTCAGCTCAACCCATAGGTTCAAGGAGCTTGTCGAAAAAGGAAGAAATTAATTTCTGTTCGGCGACAATCCGAAATGAAATGGCGGATTTGGAGGATATGGGGTTCATTGAAAAAACCCATACATCCTCTGGAAGGATTCCGTCCGAGAAGGGATATCGTTTCTATGTGGATAACCTTCTGCTGCCGCAAAAAGTAAATCATTCAGATATGGCAGCCGTTAAATCGATTTTTGCCGAACGGATATACGAGCTAGAAAAAATCGTGCAGAAATCAGCGAAAATCCTGTCTGAAATGACGAATTATACTTCTATTGTTTTAGGTCCGGCTGTTAAGGACAACAGATTGAAAAAGCTTCAGATCGTTCCGTTGACAAAGGACACGGCGATTGCCATTATCGTGACAGACACTGGGCATGTTGAAAACAGGATGTTCAATTTCCCTACAAGTGTCGATCCTTCTGATGTTGAGAAAATGGTCAACATCCTAAACGAACGGTTGGCAGGAGTCCCGCTTACCAGCCTTAATTCTAAAATTTACAAGGAGATTGCTATGCTGTTGCGCCAGCATATCAGCAGCTATGATACTCTCCTGCACTCGATTGCGGACACTCTCAACCTGCCTTCGCATGAAAAAGTCTTTTTTGGCGGTAAGACCAACATCCTAAGTCAGCCAGAATTCAATGATGTTGACAAGATCCGAAGCCTTATGAACATGATTGAACATGAGGACGGGTTATATCAACTGATCAAACAAAATCCGGCAGGGATTAACGTAAGAATTGGCACGGAAAATGATAACTCAGCGATGGAAAATTGCAGCCTCATAACTGCAACCTATGCAATTGGCGAAGAGAAATTGGGGACAATTGCGGTTTTAGGTCCAACACGTATGGAGTATTCACGTGTCATCAGCTTGCTCCAATTGATCAGCACTGATTTGTCGAAGGTGCTGACTGACCTGTATCAAAATAAATAGGCATGGAAATATTGATTAAGGGTGGAGCAGCCTGTTCCATCCTGAATCGTTATGTGTTTTCTGCTGAAGCATGTTTGCTTCGTTGAAATATGAACCAATCCAGGCAAATTGGAACAGTGTGGCATTAGTTGCCGCATTACTTTGAGGGAGGTGAGTTAACGTGACAGAAGAGAGAAATACTGAGCAAGAATTGAACAGCCAGACGGAAGAAGAAACGGTTGAGGAAGTTTTTGCTGAAAATGAAGCTTCTGAAAATACTGAAGAGATGCCAGCTCAAGATCCATTAGAGCAAAAAGTGGCTAAACTAGAAGGAAAGCTTGAGGAAGCCGACAACCGTTACTTGCGCCTTCAGGCTGATTTTGACAACTTCCGCCGCCGTTCAAGAATTGAACTTGAAGCGAGCGCTAAATATAGAGCCCAGAGCATTATTTCCGATCTGCTTCCAGCAATCGACAACTTCGAGCGTGCTTTGAAGATGGAAGTGGACAATGAACAGGCTAAATCCTTAAACAGGGAGTTGAAATGGTGTACCGCAGCTTGCTTGATGCCCTTAAAAATGAAGGCGTTGAAGTAATAGAAGCTGTTGGCAAGGAATTTGACCCGCATCTTCACCAGGCTGTTATGCAGGCTGAAGAAGAAAATTTCGGTCCTAACATTGTTGTGGAAGAATTCCAAAAAGGCTATATGCTAAAGGACCGCATCATTCGTCCAGCAATGGTGAAAGTGAACCATTAACAGTGGAATCAGGGCTCTTTTCGAGGGGGCTCCTGAGTGAAAATTGAATTAATATGTGCTTGTGAAAGCAACAAAGTGTACGAAAAAAGCCTACATAAATGAACCAGGAGGTATTTGAAAATGAGTAAAATCATTGGTATTGACTTAGGAACAACTAACTCTTGTGTTGCCGTACTAGAAGGCGGCGAACCAAAGGTAATCCCAAATCCAGAAGGAAACAGAACTACTCCTTCTGTTATCGCGTTCAAAAATGGCGAGCGCCAGGTTGGTGAAGTGGCAAAACGCCAGGCAATCACTAACCCTAACACAATCATCTCTATCAAGCGTCACATGGGTACAGACCATAAAATTGAAGCGGAAGGCAAAGAATATTCACCGCAGGAATTATCAGCAGTTATTCTTCAATATTTGAAGTCTTATGCTGAAGACTATCTTGGTGAGCCTGTAACAAAAGCAGTTATCACTGTTCCTGCATACTTCAACGATGCAGAACGCCAGGCAACTAAGGATGCTGGAAGAATCGCAGGTCTTGAAGTTGAACGTATCATCAACGAACCAACAGCGGCAGCACTTGCTTACGGCCTTGATAAAATGGATGAAGACCAGACAATCCTTGTTTATGACCTTGGCGGCGGTACTTTCGACGTTTCCATCCTTGAACTTGGCGATGGTGTATTCGAAGTTAAGTCCACTGCAGGTGACAACCGTCTTGGCGGTGACGACTTCGACCAGGTCATCATTGACTATTTGGTAGAACAATTCAAGAAAGAAAATGGCATTGACCTTTCAAAAGATAAGATGGCTCTTCAGCGTCTAAAAGATGCTGCTGAAAAAGCAAAGAAGGATCTTTCTGGTGTAACTTCTACACAGATTTCCCTTCCATTCATCACTGCTGGAGAAGCTGGACCGCTTCACCTGGAAGTGAACCTGACTCGCGCTAAATTTGAAGAGCTTTCTGCAGGTTTGGTTGAACGTACAATGGGTCCAACTCGCCAGGCACTTAAAGATGCAGGCCTAAGTCCATCAGAGCTTGATAAAGTTATCCTTGTCGGCGGATCTACACGCATCCCGGCTGTGCAAGAAGCTATCAAGAAGGAAACTGGACAAGACCCTCACAGAGGTGTAAACCCTGATGAAGTGGTAGCAATGGGCGCAGCGATCCAGGGTGGCGTTATCTCTGGTGACGTAAAGGATGTCGTTCTTCTTGACGTTACTCCGCTTTCACTTGGTATCGAAACAATGGGCGGCGTATTCACAAAGCTGATCGATCGCAATACAACAATTCCTACTTCGAAGTCACAGGTATTCTCAACGGCTGCTGACAACCAGACTGCTGTTGATATCCACGTGCTTCAAGGTGAGCGTTCAATGGCATCTGCCAATAAGACACTTGGACGTTTCCAATTGGCTGATATTCCGCCAGCACCACGCGGAGTACCTCAAATCGAAGTAACCTTCGATATCGATAAGAACGGTATCGTTAACGTACGTGCTAAAGACCTTGGCACAAACAAAGAACAGCAGATCACAATCAAGTCATCTACTGGTCTTTCTGATGAAGAAATCGACCGCATGGTAAGAGAAGCGGAAGAAAACGCTGAAGCGGACAAGAAGCTTAAAGAAGAAGTAGAACTTCGCAACGAAGCTGACCAGCTAGTATTCACTGCCGAAAAGACTATGAAAGATCTGGAAGGCAAGGTAGATGAAGAAGAAGTCAAAAAAGCAAACGAAGCTAAAGACGAGCTGAAGGCTGCAATCGAAAAAGGTGAAATTGAAGAAATCCGCACAAAGAAGGATGCACTACAAGAAATCGTTACAAACCTAAGCGTCAAGCTCTACGAAGAAGCTGCCAAGCAACAGCAGGCACAACAAGGCGCAGAAGGTCAAGAAGGAACGAAGAAAGACGACAACGTCGTAGACGCAGAATTCGAAGAAGTAAATGACGATAAATAAACTGTCATAACACCAAAAAGTCAAAGTCAGGTCATACTTGGCTTTGGCTTTTTGTTTGTATGTTTGTTTTGTAGAATATGAATAGTAAAAACTAAGTTGAGTTAGCAACGGATAGATAATAAAACAGAAACAAAATAACGCATATCCAGATATTTTAAATATTGCGTATGAATGTACGGGAATGTTAGAATTATCTTTATGTGAAAAGATTCGGGAGTGGTAATCATGAGTAAACGGGATTACTATGAAGTCCTCGGAGTCAGTAAATCGGCTTCGAAGGATGAAATAAAGAAAGCTTACCGCAAGCTTTCTAAAAAATTCCATCCGGACATCAATAAAGAGCCGGGAGCAGATGAAAAATTCAAAGAAGTAAAAGAAGCGTATGAGGTATTGAGCGATGATCAAAAGCGCGCTCATTATGACCAGTTCGGCCATGTTGACCCTAACCAGAGCTTTGGCGGCGGAGGCGATTTCGGCGGCGGTTTTGGCGGTTTCGAAGATATTTTCAATTCCTTCTTCGGCGGCGGGGGCGGCAGACGCCGTGATCCGAATGCGCCAAGACAGGGTGCCGACCTTCAGTACACAATGACGTTGAAATTCGAGGAAGCTGTATTTGGCAAGGAAACCGATATCGAGATTCCTCGTGAGGAAGAATGCGATACTTGTGATGGAACTGGTGCAAAACCGGGTACTAAAGTGGATACATGTAAACACTGTCATGGAAGCGGCCAGATCAGCGTTGAACAAAATACACCATTTGGGCGTATCGTTAACCGCCGTGTGTGTCATTACTGTAATGGAACCGGTAAGGAAATCAAAGAAAGATGTTCAACATGCTCAGGTACTGGGAAGGTTACCAGAAGGAACAAGATTCATGTTAAAATCCCGGCTGGTGTCGATGATGGCCAGCAGCTGAGAGTAGCAGGAAAAGGAGAAGCCGGTATCAATGGCGGCCCTGCAGGGGACCTTTATATTGTCTTCCATATAAGGTCACATGAATTCTTTGAGCGTGACGGCGATGACATTTACTGTGAAATGCCGATCACATTTGTCCAGGCATCACTTGGGGATGAAGTCGAAGTTCCTACATTGCATGGCAAAGTGAAACTGAAAGTTCCAGCGGGAACACAGACGGGCACGAAATTCCGCCTGAAGGGCAAAGGTGTTCCGAACGTCCGCGGATATGGTACAGGAGACCAGCATATCCTGATCAAAATTGTGACTCCGACCAAGCTGTCTGAAAAGCAAAAGCAACTGCTGCGTGAGTTTGCCGAAGTAAGCGGACAGTCTCCTCTGGGAGAGCAAGAGGAAAGCTTTTTTTCAAAAGTAAAACGTGCCTTTAAAGGTGATTAATCGAATGGAGTGGGTATAAATGAAATGGTCTGAAATCAGCATTTTAACTACAAATGAAGCGGTTGAGCCGATTTCCAATATCCTGCACGAAGCAGGCGCGAGCGGAGTTGTTATCGAAGATCCGCTGGAGCTTGAAAAGGAGAGAGAGGATCAGTTCGGAGAGATATACCAGCTCAATCCAGACGATTATCCCGAAGAAGGAGTCATTGTAAAAGCTTATCTGCCGGTAAATAGTTTCCTTGGTGAGACAGTAGATGAAATTAAAGAAGCGATCAATAACCTTATTATCTACAATATTGATATCGGGCTGAATAAAGTATCAATCAGTGAAGTGAATGAAGAAGAGTGGGCAACTGCCTGGAAGAAGTACTACAACCCTGTGAAAATTTCCGAGAAGTTCACGATTGTTCCAACCTGGGAGGATTACACTCCAGTTAACACGGATGAATTAATCATCGAGCTTGACCCGGGTATGGCATTCGGTACAGGAACCCACCCGACAACTGTAATGTGTATCCAGGCGCTGGAAAGAACAGTCCAGCCTGGCGACCGCGTAGTGGATGTTGGAACAGGTTCAGGTGTACTCAGTATTGCAGCGGCTAAACTGGGTGCGGGAAAAGTGGAAGCGATGGACCTGGATGATGTCGCAGTGCAGGTTGCAAAACTCAACCTGAAGCTGAACAAAGTCCACGATGTTGCAACCATTTCACAAAACAACCTTCTGGATGGTGTTGCAGAAGGAGCGGACATTGTCGTTGCGAATATCCTTGCGGAAGTTATCTTGCGTTTGCTGACGATGCAGGCAAGGTCGTGAAAAATGGCGGATATTTCATTACATCCGGGATCATTCAGCAAAAGAAAGAAGTCGTCAAGGATGCAATGATCAATGCAGGTTTTGAAATAGAAGAGATTATTTCTATGGAAGACTGGGTTGCGATCATCAGTAAAAAGAAATAATGTGGAAAAGGGGAAAAGCTTAACCCCTTTTTTCTGTCTTATGTTAAAAAAACAGCTTTATTCGAAAGCAGGTGCTGTGGTGCAGCGGTATTTTATTGAGGAACTAGGAAATGTAGAGCAATTCAATATTAGCGGCGATGATTATCATCACATTGTACGTGTTATGAGGATGAAGGCTGGGGACGAAATCATCTGTGTCACACCTACGGGCAAAAGTGCTGTTTGCCAGATTGAAGAAATTACCGATGATATTGTTATGGCAAACGTTGTAAAATGGGAGGAAGGGACTACGGAGCTTCCGGTCCATGTTGTGATAGCGAGCGGTCTGCCCAAAGGGGATAAGCTCGAATTGATTATTCAGAAGGGTACTGAACTCGGTGCCTATGAATTTGTCCCTTTTACCGCATCCCGCTCAATCGTTAAATGGGACGGCAAGAAAGCTGCCAAAAAGGTTGAACGCTGGCAGAAGATTGCCAAGGAAGCTGCAGAGCAGTCCCATCGCAGCTATGTTCCAGAAGTGAAAGAACCGGTCAATCTTAAAGATCTGATCAAAGCAAGCGATGAGTATACTTATAAGCTGGTTGCTTATGAGGAAAAATCGCGGGAAGGCGAAGCTTCGGTCTTTTCTTCTACTCTCGCAAAATTGGGAGAAGGCAACAGCCTCCTGATTGTATTTGGTCCCGAGGGAGGACTAACCTCGGAGGAAGTTGACCTTTTAAATAAGAATGGATTTATAGCTTGTGGTCTTGGGCCGCGCATCTTGCGTACAGAAACAGCACCGCTATATGCCTTGTCTGCTGTTTCCTATCATTTTGAATTATTGGGGTGAAGAAAATGCCTACAGTTGCTTTTCATACATTAGGTTGCAAGGTTAACCATTACGAAACAGAAGCCATTTGGCAGTTATTTAAGGAACAAGGATACGAGAGAGTGGATTTTGAGTCTACTTCAGATGTTTATGTCATCAACACATGTACGGTAACGAATACAGGAGACAAGAAGAGCCGCCAGGTCATCCGCCGAGCTGTCCGTAAGAATCCGGACGCTGTTATTTGTGTTACCGGCTGCTACGCGCAAACGTCGCCAGCAGAAATCATGGCGATTCCTGGCGTTGATATCGTTGTCGGAACACAGGACCGCGTAAAAATGCTACAGTATATCGAACAGTACAAGCAAGAGCGCCAGCCAATCAATGCCGTTGGCAACATCATGAAGAACCGTGTATATGAAGAGCTTGATGTACCTGCATTTACAGACCGTACAAGGGCTTCCTTGAAAATCCAGGAAGGCTGCAATAACTTTTGTACTTTCTGTATCATTCCTTGGGCACGCGGTTTGATGAGATCCCGTGACCCACAGGAAGTCATCCGCCAGGCTCAGCAGCTTGTCGATGCAGGTTATAAGGAAATCGTTCTTACAGGCATCCATACAGGCGGCTATGGTGAAGATATGAAAGACTACAACCTTGCTTCACTGCTTAGAGATCTAGAGGCACAAGTTAAGAGCATAAAGCGTCTGCGCATTTCTTCTATTGAAGCCAGCCAGATTACGGATGAAGTAATCGAGGTAATTGATCAATCCAACATTATTGTCCGTCACTTGCACATCCCGCTTCAATCTGGTTCTGACACAGTGTTGAAGCGCATGCGCCGCAAATACACGATGGAGTTTTTCGGTGAGCGTCTTGACCGGCTTAAGGAAGTATTGCCAGGTCTCGCGGTTACTTCCGATATTATCGTTGGTTTCCCGGGTGAAACGGAAGAAGAGTTCATGGAAACTTATAATTTCATCAAGAAGCACAAATTCTCAGAGCTGCATGTCTTCCCATATTCAAAACGGACAGGCACTCCTGCTGCAAGAATGGAAGACCAGGTGGACGAAGACGTGAAGAACGAACGCGTTCACAGGCTGATTGAACTTTCCAACCAGCTTGCAAAGGAATATGCTTCCCAGTTTGAAAATGAAGTACTTGAAGTAATTCCTGAAGAAATCTACAAGGAAGAGCCAGATAGCGGACTTTATGTAGGTTATACAGACAACTATTTGAAAGTTGTTTTCCCTGCTACCGAAGACATGATCGGCAAAATTGTGAAGATCAAGATTATCAAAGCAGGCTACCCCTACAACGAAGGGCAATTTGTCCGGGTAGTGGAAGATGAAGCTGTAGCTGAACAAGCTGTTATGTAGTTGAATGTGAAAGAGCTGGCAAAAATGCCAGCTCTTTTTTGAATCTAGGGTTGATATAGTTAGATATCGACGACATTTTAAAAATATATCAGGGGAAATATAATATATCGACCACAACTTAGAACATATCGACCACATTTTAAGATATTTCAACCACATTTTAAAATAATTCGACCACATCTCAAGATAATTCGACCACATTTCCGGTTTTTTCGTCCAAATTAGATTTTCAACCACTAACTACGTTCCTCTTTCCCATGAATGAATTCAATCATCCTTCCAAATTTCTCAGCAACTGGAAGAACGAGTAGCGAAGCGATTACGTTGTATACGACGCTGACATGCGCCAGTTGGACTTCGGGTCTTGTGGTTGTCATCGGAGCCAATGCAGCTATTTGATCTATGAAAGGGTATAAGACTGCAGCGCCTGCGATATTCAGCCATACGTGAGCCAACGCTGTAAGCCTGGCCTCTTTGCCGGCACCAATGGATGCCAGCATGGCGGTAATGCAAGTTCCTATATTGGCACCAAGCATCGCAGCAATAGCTGAATTCATGCTTAATGTCCCTTCAGATAGAAAGCCCATGATGATTCCAGTCATCGCGGTACTGGATTGGATCATAGCCGTTACAACTGTACCTGTAAAAATGCTCATCAAATGGCTGTTGTTCAGGTTGGTAAGTGCCAGCTCCACAATTGGCAGGCTGGTCACAGGGTCGGCGAGGAAGGTGAAGCCGCGCATTGCAGCAAAAACAGCAGCCATCCCAAAAGAAATCGCACCGATGTTCTGCCATGTTCTATTTCTTAATACCATTAAAATTGCACCAACAACAGCAAACGGCACGATAAAAGCGTCGATATTGAAAGTAATGATTTCAAGAGTGAAGGTTGTCCCAATGTTTGATCCAAGAATGATTCCGATTGATTGCGAGAATTTCAGCAGACCGGCAGAAATCAATCCGATTGTGATGACCATGACAGCTGAACTGCTGTGCAAAAGTGCGGTCACTACCGCCCCGGCAATCAAGCCTTTTAGTGGTGTATCTGTCATGACGGCCAGCCAGTTCTTCATTCTGCTGGCGGAAAGTTCGAACAGACCCTTTCGAAGCAATGTCATGCCACCGATGAAGACAGCGAGAAATAATAGGAAAAATAATAGATAGACCATTGGACTCCCCCTCCTATTTAAATGTATGAAAAGAAGGACAAGACATGCTAACAAAATTTGTTGCCTGTAGGTTATCCTGCAAAAGTACATAATGTAAAAACAAGGGCTAATTACAGTTGACCTCATGCCAGTGTTATATTATAATTGCAAGGTACATGGTTTCCATGTGTTTTGGTGTTAGTGTGTTGTGCTCGGAGGGAGGGAAAGAGAATGTCTAAAACTGTCGTTCGTAAAAACGAATCGCTTGAAGATGCTCTTCGACGCTTCAAACGTACTGTATCTAAATCAGGTACTATCCAAGAAGCTAGAAAGCGCGAATTCTACGAAAAACCTAGTGTGAAGCGTAAGAAAAAATCTGAAGCTGCTAGAAAACGCAAGTTCTAAGAGAGGGTGGAATTAACTTGAGCCTGCTCGAGCGTTTAAATAATGATATGAAACAAGCGATGAAGAACAAAGAAAAGGACAGACTCACGACGATTCGGATGATCAAAGCATCCCTGCAAAACGAAGCGATAAAGTTCGGCAAGCAGGAATTATCCGAAGAAGAAGAGTTAACTGTACTTTCTCGTGAAGTGAAACAACGCAAAGATTCCCTCCAGGAATTTGAAAAAGCTGGTCGTCAAGACCTTGTTGAAAAGATACAAACAGAACTAATGCATGTCGAAATTTACATGCCACAGCAGCTTAGCGAAGAAGAAGTGACGGCAATCGTCAAAGAAGCTATCGCGGAGACCGGTGCGGCATCAAAAGCCGATATGGGTAGAGTAATGGCTGTCCTTATGCCTAAAGTAAAAGGTAAAGCAGACGGATCTCTCGTTAATAAACTTGTACAACAACACCTTTCATAAGAAGCTCGAAGGCCGCGGGATATTCTTGCGGCCTTTTAAGCGTATACTTAAAGGTGTCCCGGCACGATGGTATGTTGGTTAATATACATATATTTATTGATAAAAATTCACACTTGAATCAGTGTCCAATCTTAGTTAAAGAATTTGAAAATCATTGAAACCTTTTGTGGTTCAAATGCGTATTACCATTATGGCCTTATTTTATAGAATGGAGGTGCCGAATTGAAAATCAAATCAGTGATTGCGAGCATCATCATCCTCTTGTCACTGGCCAGTCTGATTAATCCGTTCAATGCTGCTGCGGATGAAAAAGTTGTCTACGTGGTGCCGATTGCAGAAACAGTCGAAAAGGGCCTGCTTGCCTTCCTTGAAAGAGCTGTGGAGGAGGCGGAAGAGGCAGGTGCGGAAGCAATCATTTTTGATGTGCATACACCTGGTGGAGTCGTTGATGCCGCTGACGGGATAGGAAAACTTTTGACAGGCACTGACTTGAAAACAGTCGCCTTTGTCAATAAAAAAGCGTTATCCGCGGGTGCGTATATTTCCCTGAACACAGATGAGATTTATATGGTTCCTGGAGCTACCATGGGGTCGGCTGCAATCATAGACCAGCAGGGCAATACTGCTGGAAAGAAAGCGGAGTCATACTGGATTGCTGCCATGAAAGCGGCGGCGGTTGAGAGTGGCAGGGATCCGATATATGCCCAGGCGATGGCTGATGAAAGCGTCGATCTTTCAGAACTAGGGGCAGGCAAGGGTGAGCTGCTGACTCTTACGGCAGATCAGGCACTTGAAGTGGGCTATTCAGAAGGAACGGTAAAAAACCTCAATGAGTTATTGGAAAAACTCGGTTTTGAGGATGCAGAAATCAGGAATGTGAATGAAACTTTTGCTGAAAAGCTGGCGAGATTCATAACACACCCAGTTGTTATCCCGATTTTAATGACGATCGGAAGCTTAGTTGGTGCTTGAGTTGTACTCTCCAGGATTTGGTCTGCCAGGAATTGCAGGCTTGTCAGCTTTGCTTTTATTCTTCTACGGCCATATGGTTGCTGGTCTTGCAGGTTTTGAAACGCTGATTTTGTTCGCGCTTGGTGTTGGGCTTATATTGCTTGAGTTGTTCATTCCAGGTGGAATAGCTGGAATTATTGGTTTAATAGCTATTTTTGCAAGCTTTTTTATGGCATCTGATAATGTGGTCCATATGGGGATTTCGTTACTGATCGCCTTACTGCGTCAATCGTTTTATCTATTTTAATGATAAGGGTGTTTGGAAAAAGGATGAAATTTTCAGAAGAATCATACTGACAGATTCAACAAGCACTGAAAAGGGTTATGTATCCAATAAAAACCGCCTTGAGTTGATTGGCGTAGAAGGAATCACATTGACTCCCCTCAGACCTTCAGGAACCATCGTTGTTGAGGATGAACGCATTGATGCAGTCAGTGAGGGCGGATTTATTGCAAAGGATAAGAAAGTCAGGATTGTAAAGACGGAAGGCTCGAGAATTGTGGTCAGAGAGATTACAGATATCTAATGTGTTCTTTCATTGAATTGTACATTGAGGTATTCTTGCCACGACGAATCGATAACAAGTAGAGATAAAAACCATTGCCTTTGAGTTCATTTGGTACAATTAAGAAGATTCAAAGAATATGGAATAATATTTTTTAGGAGGCAATTCATATGGATGCAAGTACAGCATTTGTTTTAGTAGCAATCGCACTTGGGATTATATTCCTTGGTGTATTGCTGACATTCGTACCGGTAATGCTATGGATTTCAGCATTAGCGGCAGGTGTCAGGGTCAGCATTTTCACACTGATTGGTATGAGGTTAAGAAGGGTTATCCCAAGCAGGGTCATCAATCCGATGATCAAGGCGCATAAAGCGGGGTTGAATGTCACAACGAACCAGCTTGAAAGCCACTATCTTGCTGGAGGTAACGTAGACAGGGTTGTAAATGCCCTGATTGCTGCACACCGTGCGAATATTGAGCTTTCATTCGAAAGAGCGGCAGCGATTGACCTTGCCGGCCGTGATGTATTAGAAGCGGTACAAATGAGTGTAAATCCCAAAGTAATTGAAACACCATTCATCGCCGGTGTGGCTATGGATGGAATCGAAGTAAAAGCTAAAGCAAGAATCACCGTAAGAGCAAACATCGACAGACTTGTCGGGGGTGCTGGTGAAGAGACTATTGTTGCCCGTGTAGGTGAAGGGATTGTATCGACAATTGGTTCTTCTGGCAACCATAAAAAAGTGTTAGAGAATCCGGATATGATATCACAAACGGTTCTTTCCAAAGGACTGGATGCAGGGACTGCTTTCGAGATTCTATCGATTGATATTGCGGACGTTGATATCGGCAAAAATATCGGAGCCGAGCTTCAGACAGAGCAGGCGGAAGCGGACAAGAAAATTGCCCAGGCAAAAGCCGAAGAGCGTCGCGCTATGGCAGTAGCTCAAGAACAGGAAATGAAAGCGCGCGTCGAGGAAATGAGAGCGAAGGTCGTCGAGGCCGAAGCAACTGTACCTTTGGCAATGGCGGAAGCGCTGCGTGAAGGCAACATAGGTGTGATGGATTATATGAATATCCAGAATATCGAAGCGGACACAGATATGAGAGGATCCATTGGCAAACTTTCAAACAATAAAAAAGATGACAAAAATAATAACTGATGCGAGAACCCGTTAAAAGAAAGGGGGGCTCCTCATGGAAATTTTATTTGAATTGTTCAGTAATCCTATAGCCCTGTTTATTCTGATTGGGGTCATCTCCAGTCTTTTCAATAAAAAGAAGCAGGACGGCCAGCAGCCGCAGCGCCGTCCGGTAAGGCCGCCCGGACCGATGCAACAGCAACAGCAGCCGGGACCAGCAAGGCAGCCTCGTCCTGCGCCTGCCAGGAGGCAGCCGGCAGAAGCTAGGGTTGAGCAAATGCCTGAAGTCGATGAAGGCTACGGGCCCCATTATGGCAGGGACACAGAACGAAGCCGGGAATCAGAGAAGCACGTCCCGGGTGAAACTGGTGTTGAAATCATCAACGATCTCCAGAAGGTATATTTGGAAAGAAAGCTTCGGTCTGAGGAGCAGATGAACGAACAAAGTTCTAGTAAAGGCCGCATGTCTGCAGGTGAATCATCGGGACGATTGAAGCAAACAAGAGAACAAAAAGAACCAGAAGTTGTCTTCCAGCCAGACAGGGACACCTTATTAGAGGGTTTGATTTGGGCTGAGGTTCTTGGTAAACCAAGGGCTAAAAGACCACACAACCCGCTCCGAAGATATTAGGCATAGTAATTGGCTATCGTTTTGGAATAATGAGTATCCATAAAGTTAAAAATGGTGCTAGAACCTCCTTTTTTCTCATACATATGAGATGAAAGGGGGTTCTTTTTTATGGCAAAAAAATGGAGCCAGTATGTACGCAAATGGATGACACAAAAAATGGATCTTCCTCAGGATGTCATGATGGATCTCCCTAGAATCACGATGATTGGGCATGTCCATATTTATATAGAGAATCATAGGGGTCTGCTTGCTTTTTCCGATGGAGAAGTGCGGTTGATGATTAAAGGGGGCCAGCTTCTCGTCAAAGGAAAAGCATTTGTAATCAAGACAATTTTACCTGAAGAAATCTTACTCGAAGGAAAAATAGATCAGGTTATATATATAAATGAGTGATTGAGGGGGAGACGAATGAAAAACCAATGGATTCACACCTTTTCTGGCACTGTCAAGGTGAAATTGACTGGAAGGGGTATTGAAAGATTTTTAAATCAGTTAACACGCAATGGTGTTTCGATATGGAACGTGAAAAAACATGGATCCGAGGCCGTCACCTTTTATGTTAATCTGCAGGATATTAAAAAGCTGAGAGTTCCAGCAAGGGAAAGTAATTGCAAAATCAGGTTTTTAGAGAGGGCGGGTGGCCCTTTCTTTTTAAGGAAATTATGGACAAACAGTGGATTTTTGGCGGGTGCATTTTTATTTTTTGCGTTAATGATGCTTCTTTCAAACATGGTTTGGGGTATAGAAATAAAAGGGGCGAGCCCGGCGACCGAACACCAGATTCGCAAGGAATTGGACAGGATGGGGATTGCGTCGGTAAATTGCAGTTTTCTATTGATAGTGTGGAGAGTATCCAAAAGGAACTGACAGATAAAGTAGGAGCCTGACCTGGATAGGTGTGGAGCTGAAAGGGACGACCTATCATTTCAAGCTGTTGAAAAGAGTGAGCCGGAAAAAGCAGAAGTAATTGGGCCGAGGAACCTGGTAGCAAAAAGGAAAGCAGCCATCGTCAAAATCTTCGTAGAAAAAGGCGAACCGGTTGTTGAGGTGAATGATTATGTTATGCCAGGCCAGCTTCTTGTTTCAGGTCTATATGGAAATGAAGATGATCTGAAGGTTGTGGCGGCTGAAGGTGAAATCCTTGGCGAGACTTGGTATTCAACGAAGGTGGAGTTGCCATTGAAAAGTACGTTCCAGGTCTACAATGGCAATGAAAAAAAGAAATATTCCCTCATGATTGCCGGTAAGGCCTTACCTGTCTGGGGATTCGGAAAACCTGATTTCAGTGAGTATGAAATAGAAGTGACGGAACAGCCTGTAAGATTTTTTAAATGGGAACTTCCTGTGAAGGTTGAAAAAAAGACTATCAGGGAGCGGGAACAGGTCACACGGATCTATTCGAGGAAGGAAGCAATAGACAGTGCAAAAGAATTAGCAAGAAAGGATATAAAAAACTACCTTCCTGAAAATGCTATCATTAAAGGGGAAAAAATTTTACATCAATCAATTGAGAATGATAAAGTAAAGCTAACCACACATTTTACAATCATTGAAGATATAGCTGAAGGACAACCAATTATCAAGGAGACTGAGAATGACAGAAGACTTAAAAACGATGGAAATACAACTAGCGAACCCAACTGAAGCCATTTCATTATTCGGCAATGCAGATATGAACCTTAAGCTGATTGAACAGGAACTGGGTGTCTCGATCGTGACCCGGGGAGAGGCAGTAGGAATCTCGGGACCTGAGGACAAGGTTGAGCTAGCCAGGGCTGTTTTGAACAATCTGCTTGCTGTTATCCGAAAAGGAATCAGTATTAGCCAGAGAGAAGCTGTTTACGCAATCCAAATGGCCGAAAAGGGTACCTTGGAATATTTCAAGGATTTATATGATGAAGAAATCAGTAAAAACGTTAAGGGTAAGTCGATCAGGGTCAAGACTCTTGGCCAAAGACACTATATCAATGCCATCAAAAGCCGCGACCTTGTTTTTGGCATTGGACCTGCTGGTACTGGTAAAACATATCTTGCGGTGGTTATGGCAGTCACAGCACTTAAGAATGGTACTGTCACCAAGATTATCTTAACCAGACCAGCCGTAGAGGCAGGAGAAAGTCTTGGCTTCCTTCCAGGGGACTTGAAGGAGAAGGTAGACCCTTATCTCCGCCCATTATATGATGCACTGCACGATATCCTGGGAACTGAACATACATTGCGCCTGATTGAGAGAGGGACAATTGAAATTGCACCACTCGCCTATATGAGGGGGAGGACACTCGATGATGCATTTGTGATCCTGGACGAGGCACAGAATACAACTCACGCCCAGATGAAGATGTTCCTGACTCGACTGGGATTTGGGTCTAAAATGATCATTACTGGAGACACGTCCCAGATTGATTTGCCAAAGGGTGCAAAATCAGGATTGGTTGAAGCTGAAAGAGTCATAAAGGATGTCTCTGGAGTCTCTTTTGTGCACCTTGAACAAGCTGATGTTGTTCGGCATCCGCTTGTCGGCCGAATCATTGAAGCATATGGTAAAAATGAATAAATATCTTAGTCCGCTCTTGGTAAACGAGGGCGGACTTTTGCTTTCAAGAGTGTTTGAAAAGCAATAATAGGAAGCAAAGAATCTTTTCTTCCTCTTGTCTTGCCCGGCAGATGGGACTAATTTTAAATAGAGGTGAAACTTTAGAGAAAAACTGATATGATGGTACATAAAGTTAGGCATATTTCCCAGTTATTCTCAAACTGGCTTTATTTGTTTAATAAATATTTACGTCACGGCGCTTGCGCTTTTCACTTTATAAAAGTATGAACTTTTGAAATTAGATTAGTGTCTAGCTCCAGCACCTTGCCCCTCGATCGTTTCGGTCCGCCCAATGAAGTCAAAGAGCGACTTCACTGGTCGGCCCTCTGAGGCACACGACGTGCCAACCGCCAGCCACACGATGTGGCGTTATAGGCGGGCAACGCTTGTCGGGGCTGACCAAGGCGCTTGCGCTTTTCGATTAGGAGGGCTGTATATGGATAAGCTGCAGGTCCAGTTAACTGCCATTTTGAACTTGTTGAATATAAAAATCTTTCGGATTTTATTATTTTTGCTGATTGGTGTCGTGATGTATTCCGCGATGTACAACAATGTAAAGCCTGAAAAGCTTAATTTGAAGCTATTCTCTGTGGCAGAGAAAACCATCAGGTCCCCTATTACAATTGAGGATAAAGAAAGCACTGAAGCGGACCGCAGGAAAGCGGTCGAACAAGTCAAGGATGTTTACCGAGTCAAGAGTGAATATGCACAGAATAGTTGATTTGGTCACTTCCATTTTCGGTTCTGTTTCAGAAGTCAATGAGGAAGTGCAGGCAGAGATCGACCAGAAGAAAAAAGCAGCTGAAGAGGCAGATGTAGAAGATAAGCCTGTTCCAGAAGGTCCTTCGAAGGAAGAAAAACTGGCTATGTTAAAAACGAAGTTGACCGAGAATGAAACGAAAAGCTTATCTGATGAAGTGTTCTTTGCTCTGCTTCAAGCTTCGAAGGAGGAACTGCTGGTTGCCAAAGACCTTACTGTTACAGCTATCAACAATACGATGAAACGCAGTGTTCCAGCAGATGAAGTAGAGAATGCAAAACTCAACGTAGAGGAAGAATTAAGGTATACAAGTTTAAGCAGCAGTTTAAAGAAAGCTGTTATCGAACTCGGCCGCTATGCTGTCGTCCAGAATGAGTTCTACGATCCAGAAGCAACTGAAGATCAGCGTCAGCAGGCTATGGACAGTGTTGAACCTGTCAGGATCCTCGAAGGGCAAATTCTTGTCGACGAAGGGCAGCTCATCAGCAGGGATGTCTATAAAAAGCTCCAACTTGTAGGTCTGTTAGAAAGTGAAAACTCCTATAAGCCTTTTATCGGGCTGGCTATGCTCGTGGCGTTAGTTCTATTTGCGCTGTTTGTCATTTTCAACGAAATGGAAAACGTTGATAAAAAGCAGAAGAACCTTTTGATATTCAGCATTATTTTTATTACCTCCATATTGTTGATGAAGATGGTCAGCCTTTTCGACGAATTCGAATACTCGGAAATCGGCTATATTTTCCCTGCAGCAATGGGAGCGATGTTGATCAAGATTTTGATCAATGAAAGACTGGCTTTGTTTCAGATGGCAATTCTTGCGATCAGCGGGACAATCATCTTTAATGAAGGTATTACCGGAACCTTGAATGTCACCATAGGAGTTTATATTTTAATCAGCGGACTGGCGGCAATATTATTCTTACAGAAACAGAGCAGACGGTCAAAGATTCTACAGGCAGGTCTGAGTGTCTCGGTCGTAAATCTGATTGTTATTCTTTCGATTCTGTTTTTAAGGAACAGCCAATATTCCGGACTTGAATATGGTTTTTATTTTATCGCAGCGTTCGTTTCAGGGATTGTTTCAGCAGTATTGACGATTGGTTTGCTGCCATTTTTTGAAGCTGGGTTTGGTATACTTTCAACTTTAAGGCTGATCGAGCTATCCAATCCAAACCACCCGCTTTTAAGGAAGATCCTTACGGAAGCTCCTGGAACTTACCATCATAGTGTTATGGTGGCTAATTTATCAGAAGCGGCATGTGAGGCGATAGGGGCTAACGGGCTTCTTGCAGGGTTGGGTGCTATTACCATGACATCGGAAAGACGAAACGTCCGCAATTCTTTATTGAAAACCAGATTAACATGGATAATCCGCACGATAAATTGCCGGCGTTGACAAGTAAAAATATCATCATCGCCCATGCGACTGACGGAGCTGAGATGCTGCGCAAGCATCGGATGCCAAAAGAAATCATTGATATTGCAGAACAGCACCATGGAACCACGTTGCTAAAATTCTTTTACCATAAAGCGAAGCAAAGCGGGCAGGAAGTTAAAGAGGAGGATTTCCGCTATCCTGGACCGAATCCGCAAACGAAAGAGTCTGCGGTCATTGGGATTGCGGATAGTGTTGAAGCTGCTGTGCGTTCGATGGCGCACCCGACCCATGAACAAATTGAAAATTTGGTACACAATATAATTGGGGATCGGCTTCAGGATGGGCAGCTGAGTGAGTGTGATATTACGCTGAAAGAGCTGGATACCGTCGCTGATACACTTTGTGAAACATTAAAGGGAATCTTCCACTCAAGAATAGAATATCCAGAAATGAATAAGCAGAAGGTGAAGCAGGCATGAGTTTAGAGATCGATTTTATGGATGAAATAAATGAACTAACACAGGAAGAAATAAATGAAATAGAAAAATTGTTGAACTATACGGCAGAGAAAGAGAATGTCCAGGAGGGGAGCGAATTATCCGTTACCTTCGTGTCGAATGAAAGGATTCAGGAGATAAACCGTGAGTATCGTGACAAGGATCGCCCGACAGACGTGATTTCTTTCGCGCTGGAGGAGATGGGTGAAGGGGAGCTTGAAATAGTCGGTGATGATATCCCGAGGATTCTTGGCGATATCATCATTTCCATACCAAAAGCAAGAGAGCAGGCTGAAGAATATAACCATTCTTTCATGCGGGAACTTGGTTTCCTGGCGGTCCACGGTCTCCTGCATTTATTAGGATATGACCATATGAATGAACAGGATGAAAAACAGATGTTTGACAGACAAAAAGAAATTCTGGATGGGTATGGGCTTGGCCGCTGATAAACAGAGGAAGCATCCGTTGGCTTCATCATTCAAGTTTGGTTTCGAGGGAATTGTGGAAGCGGCAGCAAAGGAAAGAAATGTACGAATCCATCTGGCTATCTCCGTTTTCGTCATTGTATCAGGGTTTATTTTTTCGATTAATAAGTACGAATGGATTGCAATAATCCTATCCATTGGCGGAATGATTTCGATGGAAATGATGAATACGGCAATTGAAAGAACGGTTGATATGTACACGAAAGAATACCACCCGCTTGCTAAACAGGCAAAAGATATCGCGGCTGGTGCTGTCCTGGTGTTTGCGATGTCCAGTGTATTGATTGGTTTGATTATTTTTCTGCCAAGAATATTTGCATGGTTTAATTAGTTGTCCGTACTGGGCAACTTTTTTTGAAGGCCTTATTATTTATTTGTTTTTTCATCCATGGGAAGTACGATTAGAGAACGGGTTATCAGCAAGAAGTCCTTAAAAATTGGTGCTTATGGTGAACCAATTTGAAAACAGGGAAAAACTTAAGTAAAATATCATCACAGTGTAAAAACAGTGGTTGTATATTTTTTGAAAATTAAAAATTTTATATTTTTTTGCTACAAACGATGAAATCACACTGAAAATAAGTTAAAATAAAGTGGAGAAGGGAAATAAAGTATGAACTTTAATAATCAAGGCAACAACGAATCTCACAAATCAGGCTTCATCTCAATCATTGGAAGACCTAATGTAGGCAAGTCGACCTTTCTTAACAGGGTAATCGGGCAAAAAATTGCGATTATGAGCGATAAGCCGCAAACGACCCGCAATAAGGTTCAAGGTGTCCTGACACTCGATGATTCACAGCTGATTTTCATAGACACTCCAGGGATCCATAAACCAAAGCACCGTCTTGGCGATTTCATGATGAAGGTTGCACAGAATACTTTAAAAGAAGTAGATCTGGTATTATTTATGGTCAATGCTCAGGAAGGATATGGACGCGGGGAAGAATTTATCATTGAGAAACTACAAAATGTAAAAACTCCGGTTTTCCTTGTCATCAATAAAATTGACCTGATCCACCCAGATGAGTTGCTAAAATTAATTGAATCCTACAATGAAAAGTTCAATTTCGCTGAAATTGTTCCGATATCTGCTCTTGAAGGAAACAATGTCGAAAAGCTCCTGGAGCAAATCAAGGAGAAAATGCCTGAAGGGCCACAGTTTTATCCCGCTGACCAGGTAACGGACCATCCAGAACGTTTTATTGTTTCTGAACTGATCAGAGAAAAGGCGCTGCATCTGACAAGGGAAGAAATCCCACATTCACTTGCTGTTGTAATTGAAAAAATGGAACGCCAGCCCGAAAAAGAAATGGTGCATGTCATGGCCACAATCATTGTCGAGAGGGATTCGCAAAAGGGCATCATCATTGGCAAGCAGGGCGGTATGTTGAAGGAAATTGGCAAAAGGGCACGTCATGATATCGAGAATTTGCTCGGTACAAAAGTGTTTCTGGAATTATGGGTAAAGGTTCAGAAGGATTGGAGAAACAAGGCCACACAGCTTCGGGATCTTGGCTTCAGGGAAGATGAGTATTAAGCCTGTTTGGCAAATGCTCCCTCATTAACATATTAATGAGTTGCAAATATTATTCATAAATAGGATTAACAATTTTTATGTAACATGAAAATCTGATTGACAGGCTATGATATTCATAAGGATTTGGGATAAATAAATTGCTAGTGAAAAATGAAAGGTGGGGTTTTCGATGTTGGATTTTACCTGGAAAGTGTTCTCTCAGACAGGTAACATTGACACATATCTTCTCTTTAAGGAATTAGAGAAAGACGATCAAGAAATACCCGGTTATCAGGAGGAAGAACTAGCAGAAATTGATTTTCCAATCTCATAGGTTTGTCTGTAGTAATGGATGGTGACAGAAGATGCTGCAGAAATGCGAAGGCATTGTCATTAGAACGACGAATTATGGTGAAAACAACAAAATTGTAACCTTATATACCAGGGAATTCGGAAAAGTTGGTGTGATGGCAAGAGGTGCTAAAAAGCCTAATAGCAGGCTAGCTGCTGTCACCCAGCTTTTTACTTATGGACAGTTCCTTTTCCAGGCAAGTTCTGGACTCGGCGGTCTTCAGCAAGGGGATATGATTTCTTCGATGAGGTCGATTCGGGAGGATATCTTCCTTACAGCGCATGCCAGCTATATTGTAGATTTGACTGATAAAGTGACAGAGGACAAGATGGCCAACCCTTTTTTGTTCGAATTGCTTCTCCAGACGCTAAAATATATGAATGAAGGCTACGATATGGAGATCCTCACTTTTATTTATGAAATGAAAATGCTGAATGTCCAGGGATTGTATCCAGTTTTGGACAAGTGTGCAAACTGCGGCAGTACAGAGGGTGATTTCAACTTTTCAATCAGAGAGGGCGGGCTGCTTTGTCATCGGTGTTTTGGAATGGATCCGTACAGGATCAAAACTTCGCCAGGCACAGTTAGGCTGCTTCGTTTATTTTATTTGCTCGACCTAAGCCGTCTTGGCAATATATCGGTGAAGCCAGAGACAAAAGAAGAGCTGAAAAAAAGTGATTTCCGCTTATTATGATGAGTACTCAGGACTGTATTTGAAAACAAGGAAATTTCTTGATCAAATGGATTCATTCAGGGACCAACTGTAACTATTGACATTGCTTCTTCTTTTCGCTATTATTCAAATCAAAAGCTATTAGCATGCAACCCATATGCTGAAAGCATTCGCATCGCTGAAAAGGTTGATTAAAATTACATATGTTGCGGTGAAGGAAAAGAGTACTTAAATCCCTCTGTATAAGCGAGTCCGGGAATGGTGTGAGCCGGATTGCAGAAATTAAGGAAGGCGTTCCGGAGCGACATCACTTTTAAAGAGGCTGCTATTTGCAGCAAATAGGGTGGAACCGCGGGTAAACTCTCGTCCCTATGCATTGAATATGCATAGGGGGCGAGAGTTTTTTATTTTACATTTGGTGATTTTCCGATCTGCATTAAAGCCAAAACTCAAGAAAGAAACTAATGACAATTGATTTAAAATCTTCGGAGGTGTAAAGATGAATATCCAAAATATGATACTAACATTGCAAAAACACTGGTCTGAACAAGGATGCGTCCTCATGCAGGCTTATGACACGGAAAAAGGTGCAGGAACGATGAGCCCATACACGTTTTTAAGGGCAATTGGTCCGGAACCTTGGAATGTCGCGTATGTGGAGCCGTCTCGCCGACCGGCTGATGGTCGCTACGGAGAAAATCCAAACAGGCTTTACCAGCACCACCAATTCCAGGTGATCATGAAGCCTTCTCCAGACAATATTCAGGAACTGTATTTGGATTCATTGAAAGCTTTGGGAATTGATCCACTTGAGCATGACATTCGCTTTGTAGAGGACAACTGGGAGAATCCATCCCTGGGCTGCGCAGGACTAGGATGGGAAGTCTGGCTGGATGGCATGGAAATCACGCAATTTACCTATTTCCAGCAGGTGGGCGGACTTGACTGCAAACCGGTTTCCGTTGAAATTACATACGGAATCGAACGACTGGCGTCCTATATCCAGGAAAAAGAAAATGTCTTTGATCTTGAATGGACAAACGGTTTTACCGTAAGGGATATTTTTGGGCAGCCAGAATATGAACATTCAAAATATACTTTCGAAACATCTGACAAAGACATGCTTTTCAACCTTTTCAATATTTACGAAAAAGAAGCAAATCGACAGATGGACGAAGGGCTTGTACATCCTGCATATGACTATGTCCTGAAGTGTTCTCACACATTTAACATTCTTGATGCACGAGGAGCTATTTCCGTTACTGAACGGACAGGTTATATTGCCCGTATCCGCAACCTTGCCAAAAAAATTGCGAAAACGTTCTATGAAGAAAGAGAAAAGTTAGGCTTCCCAATCATTAAACGGAAGGAGCAGGTGGAAAATGACTAAACGTAATCTATTGCTTGAAATCGGTTTGGAAGAAATGCCTGCAAGATTTATTAATGACTCCATGAACCAGTTGGCTTCAAAGGTGGACAATTGGCTGAAAACGAACAATATTGGTTTCGAAGCCATCCAGCTTTATTCCACCCCCAGAAGCTTGCATTACTAGTCTTGAATGTTGATGAACGCCAGGAAGACAGTGAGGAAGAAGCAAAGGGCCTGCTAAAAAATCGCTTTAGATGAGGACGGAGAATGGTCAAAAGCAGCGATTGGCTTTACACGGGGACAGGGTTTGACGGTAGACGATATATATTTTAAAGAAATCAACGGTGTTGAATATGCTCACGTAAAGAAATTCACCAAAGGAAGAGAAACTTTTGAGTTGCTTGTTGAATTGAAAACAATCATATCTGGGTTGACATTCCCGAAAAACATGCGCTGGGCAGACCTCGAGCTTCGTTATGTCCGGCCAATCAAATGGCTTGTTGCCATGTTCGGACATGATATCATTCCATTTGACATTGCTGGTGTCAAAACTGGTAACGTAACAAGAGGACATCGATTCCTTGGAGAAGGAGAAATCCAATTATCAAATCCTCAGGAATATGAAGAAGCGTTGCTAGGGCAATATGTAGTGGCTGATGCGCAAAAGCGAAAGGACGCAATCACTTCTCAGTTAGAAAAAATTGAGGATGAGAACGGCTGGGTAATTCCGGTTGATGTAGACTTATTGGAAGAAGTCACTAACCTGGTTGAATATCCAACTGCATTATATGGCCGTTTCGAGGAAGAGTTTCTGGAAATTCCCAGCGAAGTCCTCATCACTTCCATGAAGGAGCACCAAAGGTATTTTCCTGTGAAATCCACGAGCGGAGAATTGCTGCCTCATTTCATTACAGTAAGGAACGGTGATCACCTCCATATTGAGAAGGTTGCACGCGGTAATGAGAAAGTACTAAGAGCGCGTCTAGCGGATGCAGCATTTTTCTATAAGGAAGACCAAAAAATGCAAATTGATGAAGCATTGGAAAAATTGAAGAATGTTGTATACCACGAAGATATCGGAACAATTGCTGGAAAATCAGAACGAGTGCGCAAGCTTGTGGGCTTAGTTGCTGAAAGATTGGATTTAGCTCCTGATGTAATAAAATTTGCGGACCGGGCGGCCAAAATCAGCAAATTCGATCTAGTTTCACAGATGGTATACGAGTTCCCGGAACTACAAGGGATAATGGGAGAAAAGTATGCCTTGCAAAAAGGCGAGAGTCCAGAAGTGGCAGTGGCTGTCAATGAGCATTATATGCCTCGTAATGCAGACGATTCAATACCAGGTTCACCAGCGGGAGCGTTGGTTGCAATTGCCGATAAACTCGATACAATTGTTGCGTTCTTCTCGCTAGGCATCATTCCTAGCGGATCTCAGGATCCATATGCATTGAGAAGACAGGCGGCTGGAATAATGCAGACCCTGATCGAAAAGAAATGGAACATCTCACTTGAAAACCTAGTTGGCCTTTCACTTAACCTTGTTTCAGAAGCGGGAATTACAAAGCGCCCTGACGAAGGAATTTACCATGACCTAATCCAATTCTTTAAATTGAGAGTCAAGCACTTGTTACAGGAGCGTGGAATCCGTTACGACTTAATTGACGCCGTACTTGGAGGAGAGATCGGTATTGTATCCGGACTGATTGAAAAAGCAGAAGCGCTCCAGGCGGCCAGCAGTGATGAGGGCTTTAAAGAGAGCATGGAAGCATTGAGCCGGGTTCTCAATATCGCAAGCAAGAAAGATGTGCAGGGCGATATCGATCCAGAACATTTCGAAAACGAGTATGAACAAAGGTTGTATGAAAAATATCTTAATCTCGGAAAGAAGGCCGAGGACGGCATGGATGCGGCTTCATATTATCAGCTTTTAGTTGACATTAAACCTGAAATCAATGATTACTTTGAGCATACAATGGTCATGTCTGATAAACAGGATGTGCGTGAAAACCGCCTGAATCAGATGGCTGCTCTGGCAGCTTTGATCATGAAGCTTGCAAAAGTAAATGATATCGTCGTAAAGTAAGCACCGTTTTAAGAAATGCTTGATTTGAGTGCCTTCCAATATACAGGAAGCACTTTAGCAAGTAACGTAAGTCAGTGTGCAAATGTTGCTCGCATAAATCTTCATTAAATGTTAATAAGTATAGAATATTTATTCCTATTTATTACCTCGTGTAGTATATAATAAATTTATTAGACTTTTTTACATAAAGACTGCTTATACGCTCAGTCTAATGCTTCTATGGATCAGTACAACCATGAGCAACATGATTTTGATAGTAAAACGGATAAATAGCTTAATACTTAATAACCAATGCGAGAATAGCTTATTATAAAAAACTCCCGATGGGTGGTGAGGACAATCGAACTGAATAAACGCCAGGAGCACATTCTGCAAATCGTAAAGGAAAACGGACCGATTACTGGAGAGCATATTGCTGAAAAATTAAATCTGACAAGGGCTACCCTCAGGCCAGATCTTGCCATCCTGACGATGTCGGGGTATTTGGATGCCAGACCTCGTGTAGGTTATTTCTACACAGGCAAATCCGGGAACCAGCTGCTTTCTGAGAATCTTAAAAAAATCCTCGTCAGGGATTATCAATCCATTCCTGTGGTTGTTCCTGAAAATGTATCTGTCTATGATGCAATCGTTACGATGTTCCTTGAAGATGTAGGCACTTTATTTGTGGTCGATAAATCTTCAAAGCTAGTAGGTGTCCTTTCTCGCAAAGATTTATTGAGAGCAAGCATTGGAAAGCAGGAGCTGACTACTTTGCCAGTCAATATCATCATGACAAGGATGCCTAATATTACAGTGTGCCGTCGGGATGATCTGCTTATTGATGCTGCGAAGGAATTAATTGAAAAGCAGATTGATGCCCTTCCAATCATTAAAGATACAGATGATGGGTACGAGTTAGTAGGAAGATTGACTAAAACAAACATCACTAAGGCTTTTGTGGCTTTGGCAGAGGAATAAGAAGCAAATAGAAAAGGGGTTGGTCAAAGATGAATAAAACACCTATTATTTATGTGGTTTCTGACTCTGTAGGTGAGACAGCAGAGCAAGTTACGAAGCTGCCATCAGCCAATTCGAACATTTGGATGTTTCACTTAAAAGATTTCCTTATGTAGAGGATAAAGTACATATTGACGAAGTCATTTCACTTGCTAAGCATGATGGAGGGATGATCGCCTACACATTGGTCAAGCCAGATATAAGCAACTATCTTCAAGAGTCTGCCACCAAAGAGGGGATCTATGCATGTGACATCATGGGGCCACTCATACAGCAGGTTCAACAACTAAGTGGTGAAACACCACTTTACGAACCTGGACTTGTACGTAAGCTGGACCAAGATTACTTCAAAAAAGTTGAAGCAATCGAATTCGCAGTAAAATATGATGATGGACGAGATCCAAGAGGAATACTGAAAGCGGATATCGTCCTGGTGGGAGTCTCGAGAACATCGAAGACACCATTATCACAATACCTCGCCCACAAGCGTTACAAAGTTGCGAATGTACCGCTAGTGCCTGAAGTAGACCCGCCAGAAGAATTATTCCTTGTTCCAAGGGAAAAATGCTTCGGCCTCAGGATAACACCGGATAAATTGAACCAAATCCGCCGTGAAAGGTTAATATCACTTGGTTTGAACGATCAGGCGATCTATGCCAATATCGAAAGAATCAAGGAAGAGATAGAATATTTTGATAGGATTGTTGAAAAAATAGGATGTCCAGTCATCGATGTAACCAACAAAGCGGTGGAAGAAACCGCAAATGTCATTCTTAATATGGTCCGTAATAAGAAAATGGACGTTTAGCACATATTTTGTATGTGCTTTTCTTTTTGACAGTTCTTTAGTTAAGGCTCTTTTCGTATGTTAAATAATATATGAAACGAGAAAAAATAATGGAAAAATAAGCTTTCTTATACTATAATAAAAAATTGTGATAAAAATGTATCTGATTAGGTTTAGACTAGACAGATTACGAATAAACTATTTACTATCAGTTGTCAAGATGTTGGTTGCAAAAAAAATTCGACAAAATTCCCTTGAAAAAATACAATCCTTAAGAAGGAATATGCGGAGTGATGTAGAATTAATACTAGTAAAATCAACAGTCAGACCCTTTTTGTTGATGCAGACTCTTGCCCGGTCATAAAGGAAATTGTCGAAATTGCTTCGAAGTTTTCCATCGAAGCTGTTTTTGTGGCTTCTTATGCCATATGAAGAACGACCTTCAAGGGCAGAGCTGGGTTTTTGTCGATTCTTATAAGGAGGCTGTGGACCTTTATTTAATGAATCACGTGAAGAAAGGTGATTTTGCGGTGACGCAGGACATCGGTCTTGCATCTACACTCATTGCGAAAGGGGTTTATGCCATCTCTCCCAGGGGAAATTTATTTGAAGAAAAGGACATTCAGACTGCCCTTGACTTAAGGTATCTTTCTGCCAGAGCAAGAAGGCAGGGATCCTATGGAAAGGGCCCAAAACCCTTTACTGAAAAAGACAGGGAAAAGTTTATCAAGGAATTGAACATACTTTTGTCGAATTTTAAGATATGTTCAAGTAATCATAACTAATTAGAGGTCATGCTTATGGCAGAGAGGATTGCCGAAGAAAAAGTAAATGAAATCCGGCAGGCGGTTGAAATAGTCGATGTCATTGGTGATTACGTCCAATTGAAAAAACAAGGCCGGAATTATTTTGGGCTTTGTCCATTTCATGGGGAAAATTCTCCATCATTTTCAGTTTCACCTGATAAGCAGATTTATCACTGCTTCGGTTGTGGTGCCGGCGGGAATGTATTTTCATTCCTGATGGAGATTGATGGCTTGTCGTTTCAAGAAGCTGCAGTGAATCTCGCGGAAAGGGCGGACATCGAACTGAAGCTGGAAGGACCGGCTTCGGGGAAGAACAACCCACAACTGCCAGAAGGCTCAAAGCTAATGGTCGAAGCGCATGAACTATTGCGTAAATTTTATCATCATTTGCTTGTAAATACAAAAGAGGGTCAACAGGCCCTGGAATATCTCCTTAATAGGGGATTTACACAGGAGTCTATTGACACATTCCAAATAGGCTATTCACTGCTTCATGGGACTTTGCAGTTAAACTGCTTGAAAAGCGGGGATTTTCGCTGGATCTCATTTCGAAAGCAGGACTGGTCATCCAGCGGGAAAACGATGGGACATACTTTGACAGGTTCAGGAACAGGATTATGTTTCCAATTCTCGACCATCAGGGTAATACGATTGCGTTTTCAGGACGGGCACTAGGGGGCGAAGGACCCAAATATCTAAATAGTCCCGAAACGCAAATCTTCAACAAAAGTAAAATTCTATATAATTTCCACCTTGCTCGTGGCGTCATCCGTAAGCAGCAGCAAGCTGTACTTTTCGAAGGATTCGCTGATGTTATTTCCGCTAACCGGGCAGGCGTGGAAAACGGGGTCGCCACGATGGGGACATCGTTAACTGAAGAACATATCTCCTTGCTGAAAAGAAATGTGCAAGCTGTAACGATTTGTTACGACTCGGACAAAGCCGGTATTGAAGCGGCTTTCAGGGCATCGAAAATGCTGACAAAAGCGAGATTCGCTGTCAGGGTTGCAATAATGCCAGATGGAATGGATCCTGATGATTTCATAAAGGTGCATGGCGAGGAGAAATTCAGGAACGATGTTATTGGCTCCAGCGCCACTTTGATGGCCTTTAAATTAATATATTATCGCCGAGGGAAAAACCTTCAGAATGAAGGAGATCGCCTTCAATATATCGAAGAAGTACTTAAAGAAATCAGCACGCTCGATAAAGCAGTAGAAAAAGACCTTTACTTGAGGCAGCTTGCGAATGAGTTTTCGCTATCACTAGATGCATTAGCCCAACAGCTTAATCAGCTGGTTCAGGCATCAGGCCAAAAGAGGCAAAATCAACCGCGAGCGGAATCAAAACCTATAAGCTACGCCAGGAAATCAGAACTGAAGCCTGCATACCACACTGCGGAAAGGCGAATGATCTTTCATATGATGAGAGACGCCGATGTCGCATATAAGGTACAGGAAATGCTTGCAGGAAGTACATTTAACATTGATGAACATCAGGCTATTATTACTTATTTATTTGCATACTATGAAAAAGGACATGATCCTGACCCAAGCGCGTTTTTAAATTATCTACATGATAATAAGCTAAAAAGGGTCGTTGCTAATATAGAGATGATGCCTCTTAACGAGGAAATCAGTGACCAGGAATTATCTGATTATATCAAGCAGGTCTTGAATTATCAAAAAATGTTAAAAATAAAGGAAAAAATGGCAGAACAAAAACAGGCAGAACGACAAAACGATTTCTTGCGCGCTGCGGCTATTGCAACGGAAATTATCCAATTGCGCAAGACCTTATAAAGCTTATGCTGATTGTTTTTGATTTTTGGAAGGAGGGGGACATATGGCTGAAAAGTCAGCCCGTTCTAAAGAAGTCACCGAAAATGAAGTGACAGTTGAACAAGTAAAAGACCAGTTAACGGCAATAGGCAAGAAAACAGGTGTCCTTGCCTATGATGATATCGCAGAAAGGTTATCAAGTTTTGACCTTGATTCCGATCAAATGGATGAATACTATGAGTTCCTCGGAGAACAAGGGATTGAACTCGTAGGTGAAAGCGATGAAGTTGAAGACCCTGACATCAAACAGCTTGCAAAAGACGATGAAGAATTTGACTTGAATGACTTAAGTGTCCCGCCGGGAGTCAAAATCAACGACCCGGTAAGGATGTACTTAAAAGAAATTGGCCGAGTTGACTTGCTCTCAGCAGAAGAAGAGATCAACCTGGCAGAAAGAATCGAACAAGGCGATGAAGAAGCAAAAAGACGTCTTGCCGAAGCAAACCTCCGACTCGTGGTAAGTATCGCGAAACGCTATGTGGGCCGTGGTATGTTATTCCTTGACCTGATTCAGGAAGGGAATATGGGTTTGATCAAGGCGGTTGAAAAGTTCGATTACCGTAAAGGTTTTAAATTCAGTACTTATGCTACCTGGTGGATCCGTCAGGCCATCACTCGTGCTATCGCTGACCAGGCAAGGACAATCAGGATCCCTGTCCATATGGTGGAAACCATCAATAAATTGATCCGTGTACAAAGACAACTCCTTCAGGACTTAGGCCGCGAACCATCGCCTGAAGAGATTGGCGAAGACATGGACCTGTCGCCTGAGAAAGTGCGCGAGATCCTTAAGATTGCCCAGGAGCCTGTATCCCTCGAAACTCCGATAGGGGAAGAAGATGATTCCCACCTTGGTGATTTCATTGAGGACCAGGATGCTACCTCTCCTTCTGAACATGCTGCATATGAGCTTTTGAAGGAACAACTGGAGGATGTCCTTGATACTCTTACTGACCGTGAAGAGAACGTCCTTCGACTCCGTTTCGGTCTCGATGATGGCCGCACACGCACATTGGAAGAAGTGGGCAAGGTATTTGGCGTTACGCGCGAACGTATTCGCCAAATTGAAGCTAAAGCACTTCGTAAGCTGAGACATCCAAGCCGCAGCAAACGATTGAAAGACTTTTTAGAATAGGATTGCCAAGGAATAGTTTACTTTTTAAAATAAAAGTAAACTATTCCTTTTTTACTGGATAAGAAAGTATAAATTTATCCACTTAGATTAGTGTCT
>NZ_BAUW01000042.1 GCF_000517385.1 Mesobacillus boroniphilus JCM 21738
CGTAGTTATTGTGACAGCTTTCAAGGTACATAGCCCAAAGCTGTCAAGAAAAAGAAGTTATTGTGACAGCTTTCAAGATTCATAGCCCAAAGCTGTCAAGAAAACGTGGTTATTGTGACAGGTTTCAAGGTACAGAGCTCAAAGCTGTCAAGAAAAAGCAGTTATTGTGACAGGTTTCAAGGTACATAGCCCAAAGCTGTCAAGAAAGCGTGGTTATTGTGACAGGTTTCAGGATGCAGAGCTCAAACCTGTCTAGAAAGTGTTAATGATGCTGTAGAACAACTAAAAAAATGGAGGAAGCCTACTCCAGAAATGTAGTAAAGGTATGTTCAAGAAGGATTTATTGCTCAGGGTGTTGAAGGTATCTAGCAGAAAATGAATCTAGAAGCATAGATATAGGAGGAATGATAGTGATGCAGATGAGACCAGAATATGAAGCTTTTCCATTAAAGGCATTTGACAAGATCAGATATGCAGATACGGATCGTCAGGGACATGTAAATAACGCACTGTTTTCAACCTTTTTGGAAACGGGAAGAACGGAGCTTCTATATGCAAACGAGCCGCTGCATGCTGAAAACGCCTCGTTTGTCATAGCAAGTCTAAAGCTGGACTTAATTTCTGAAATACGGTGGCCTGGAACAATTGAGATCGGCAGTGCCATTACAAGAGTTGGCAACAGTTCCTTTTCTTTATTTCAAGGAATCTATCAAAAAGGAAGGCTTGCTGCAGTGGCAGATACCGTTATCGTGCAAATGGACGAGCACACTAGAAAATCTGCGCCACTTTCCTCTGAAACAAAAGAGCGATTAAAGCAATATTTAGTTGAACTAGAAAAATAGAAACAAAGGTTGAAACGCGGGGATGGGCGGAAGCGTCCCTTTATCCATAATCGATAATTAGGAGTGATTGTTTTGGAATTGAATGATGTGATCCACGGCCACCGATCGATTCGAGAATATGAAGATAGGGAAGTCAGTCAAGATCTGCTGAACAAAATCTTAGAGGCGGGTATTCGTGCCTCTTCAAGCGGCAATATGCAAACCTATTCGATCATCGTCACGAAAGACAAGGAACTTAAGAAAAAGTTATACAATGCCCATATGGAGCAATCGATGGTTGTTGATGCTCCTATCCTTTTAACATTTTGTGCTGATTTTAATAGAATGAGAAAATGGCTTGCACTCAACGATGCACCTGTACATTTTGATAATTACATGAGCTTCATGATCGGGGCGATTGATGCAGCTTTGGCCTCACAAAACTGCGCTTTAGCAGCTGAAAATGAGGGGCTGGGCATCTGCTATATGGCTCTACCCTTGCAAATTGTGACCAAATTGGTGAACTGCTGAATTTACCGCCAAATGTCGTACCCGTTGTTGGTTTTTCATTAGGGTATCCAGCAGAAAACCCTGCCCCGCGTGACCGGCTGCCAATGAATGGACTTGTTCACTACGATCAGTATCGTGATTATTCTAGAAGCGAAGGGACGTACCCTTTGCTTCTTTGTTGTGGCTCGGATTAGGTGAAAAGTACTGATACTATTTAGAAAATGGAAGCGTAAGATACGTCCCCATGCTTCATGTGCGCATAAATTAATAGGTCATTTTATAAAATTATTCCTATAAAATGCAACCAAATATTTATTTCATTTCGTTATACTTATGTAGCAAATGAAAGGGGGGGTTCCTCAATGAATAAAGAACAGGAATTAATCGATAGAATTAGAGGAGGAGACCATGAGGCATTCAGTATCCTCGTTACGCCATTGTTGTCTTCGGCGTTTAAATCAGCTTATTTAATCCTTCGGTCAAAAGAGCATGCAGAGGATGCTTTGCAGATTGCTCTGGAGGGTGCATATGTCAGCATTATGAAAAAGAAAGACATCACGAATTTCAAGGCATGGTTTTATACGCTTGTATATTCACGGTCGATAGACCTATACCGTAAAAATAATCGCCTGACGTACATAGATTATGATAAAAATAGGGAAGCTCAAATTATAATCACTTCTGAGTCAGCTCAAGAAATAGCCATACATAAAGAAAGTAAAAGTGAAATGGTCAGGCACCTGATGAGATTGAAAAGAGACCAGAGCTTACCGCTTTTCCTTTATTATTATGAGGACATGTCTGTGAAGGAAATCTCAATCATACTCAATGAAAATATCAATACGGTAAAAGCAAGGATGAAGCGGGGAAAACAAAGCTTGGGGAAAATTCTGCATGAATCAGGGCAATTTTTACAGGAGGTGAAGGCCAATGGAATCTAATAAAAAAGACCGAATCGAATCGCTTGAGCAACTGGAGGTTCCTGAAAGTGTTATTCAATTCATCAAGGACATCCCCAATAAACCAATCACCTCTGAAGCAGAAGAACAAGTGGAAGATGATTGGAATAGGTTTCAGAGAAACTCAAGAAAGCAAAGAAGCGTCATCCTAAAAAAGAGAATGGCCATTTTGTCGCTTACCGCTGCAGCAGTCCTTGGGCTTTTCATCAGCACAGCGTTTGTTTCCCCAGCTGTAGCACAAGTTGCAGCCCAGATTCCGTACCTTAACCTGATTTTTGAAAATAAAGTCCAGGTGATGACCCTTGAAAATGAGATAAATCAAGCAATCATGGAGCAGGACTTTAAAAACATTGCACTTCATGTTAATAGAAAAGAAAAATATATTGAAGCCATGGTGTTTAATACCGAGGAATATTATAACGAAATGAAGATACCCATTAAAGATATGATTAGTGATATCCTGAAGGACAGGAATGAAGATGATTTCGACATTAGGGTGGCCAACGATCCGGAAGCTGCTGAACAGTGGAGCAAGATTGATGTAGAAGCCGATAAAAAGATTGCTGAAATAGAGAAAACGGTATATGAAGTACTGGGCAAATACAATTATGATTCACCGAGGCACACAAGTGGAATCAGTGTGAATCGAGTCAATCTCGAGCTTCCGATAACCGAACCGAATATTAAGAAGATCCCACTCGAAATAAAAGAAAAGCTGAAACAAAGGGAACTTGGCGAACTTGAAGTGAAGGTATACACATATGATCCTGGTTTGGAAGAACGTGGCGGCAAATTCATAGAAATTTTTGATGCGATTGCCACAGGTTTGAAAGCAAAGCCGGAATACAAAATCAATTCCGTCGGCTTTACGAATAATAAAAAAGAGCATTTTTACATTTCGATTCAATTGGTTCTGGAGTCATCTGATCCAGATGTTGATGCTGTGGTAAAAGAGATTGAAAAAACAGTTCTCGATTTTCTTCAATCAGATGTAGCGCTGAACAACATCCAGAATGAAAAATACCAGGTCGTCATCTCGAGTAGTGATAAAAAGAAGATGAAGGTGATAAGCAACTAAGCATGGGAAATCCCATGCTTTTTCTGCTATTTTTTTAGTAGGCATTCCATGGTTATAGTAACGATAATGCACATTCTCGCAGAAATTCCGACTATCCGCTACCTGTGTCCCACTTTCCACTTCAGGGTGGTTAATCCAGGAAGGATTTATGAGTTTAAAATCGAATTTAATTCTAATAAAATTTTTAGGGGTGCAACTATGAATTCTACGGCAGAAACAATACAAGAATTAACAGATAAAGAACAATGGCTAGAAGCGTTTCCAATTTTGAATCAGTTACGTACTGAGTTGAATCAAGAGACATATCTGGACTTACTAGAAGAAATGAGGAAAGATGGGTATTCTTTGTATGCTTTATATAAAGATAATCGGATTGTATCCGTAGCTGGTTTAAGCTGGAGATTTAACTTCTATAATAAACGTCACGTTTTTATCTATGATCTGGTAACGGATAGTGCTTACCGCTCATCTGGGTTTGGAGAGAAATTATTAAATTATATACATAACTGGGCAAAAGAAAATGGAGCAGAATATGTGGCATTAGAATCAGGAATTCAGCGAGACAAAGCTCACCGTTTTTATGAAGAGAAATTAGATTATGATAAATGGTGCTATTCATTTAGAAAAACGTTATAAAAATAGGGCTAATGCTTCAACTAGAGAAGAATTCCCTAGCATATATTCTGAATCCAGTTGAAAGCAGGGATTGCCGTGACGATACCTGCATTACCTTACCAGAAGGATCTAACATAGGAGGAATTTAAATGAAAACAGAACAACAGTATTTTGAAGAGGGAAAATCAATTCAAACTTATATGAATGAAATGAGCACGTTAAAAGAGGAAAGTTTTGCTGTTTATGAACAATTTCATCTCCCGGCAGATGGATTTGCTGAAAAGTTAAAACCATATCAACTTCATTTCCTGACGATCACCGAAGATTGGTGTGGAGATGCGATGATGATCAATCCTGTTATTCGCAAACTGGCGGAAGCTGCAGATATTGAAATGCGCGTCGCGTTACGGGATGCAGATACCGATTTAATTGATCGCCACTTAACAAACGGTGGACGTGCAATTCCGGTGATTTTAATCTTTAATAATCAAGGAGATTTACTTGGCAAGTGGGGACCTCGGGCACCTAAAGCTCAGCAAATCGTTGATGAAGTTCGTGGTGCATTGCCACCAAAAGAGGATCCCTCCTTTGCGGAGAAACAAAAGGAGGCCTTTGGTTCTTTAAGAAAAAGGTATACAGAGGATTCAGCTCTTTGGTCGGATGTTTATGATAGTTTCAAAGAGACGTTATTAGCTATTTTGAAGTAGGTTTTTTCTGGGATTAGACTAGTATGCTTAGGAATGAAGGAATCTTTTAATTAGAGGATAAAGGGCAGGCTACCCGTGGGGAGTCTGCCCTTTATTACCAGATAAGAAAGTATAAATCTTCACTTCGAGAATTGTCTGGCTCCAGCGCCTAGCCCCTCGAGTCGCTTCGGTCCTGCCAATGAAGTCAAAGAACGACTTCACTGTCAGGCCCTCCAGCGCTTGTCGGGGCTAAACAAGGCGCTTGCGCTTTTCTTACTATACGAAAAAAGTAGTTATGTCGAAAAATGAGATTATTTGAGAACTTTTTCCATAGTCATTCGTAATATAGTCAGGAGGTGTATGCCGGGTGAAATGGTTATTACTTCAAATCCTGACATTAGGTGCTATAGGAATATTAATGGCGGTATTAGAATGGAATGAGGGTAATAGAATTGTTAGCTCTTTTTCTAATTGGGCTCCAGCAAACAACATTTACATCACATTTATTATCGTAACGGTAGTCTTATCTTGCTTCTATTTAATTTTTTTATTTGAGTCAAAAAAGAGTAACAATATTTTAGAACGATCCTTTTGGAATGTGATGCCCAAGATTACTATCTCGGTTGGTGTTTTATCTATCATTCTGTTTTTAGTAGGGGGAACTGTAGGTCCCATTATGACTTGGGTTGAACAGTGGCGGTCACTCTTATATGTTTTCCTTATATACTTTCTATTTTTGATATTCCTTTTTATTTTTTCGATTGAGCACAAGAAACAAAGACATAACAATCGTATTAGTAAGACAATCCTTACTTCCTACATATGGACAATTGTTCTGTTTTTTGTGATCTTTTTTATTTATTAATTCAATAATGAACATCTCAATGACTATCCTTCCAGAGAGCCTGAAGGAAAGTTGATTTATTGATACCAGTTAAGAGAGAAGCGGCAGTTACAAGAAACCACCTTTAATTCAAAGGGAGTAGTAATGATAAAAAGGGGAACCCACATGAAACTTTGGAAAGAGTTGAATTATAAGGAGAAAGCAGCCAGGTCGTTTTACGCAACTTGCTGCTTTGCATTACTTATTTTAATACCAAACTATCCAATCGGAATTTATTTCGGAGTAATGGCATTTAACGGTTCAGGTACAGTGTATTATCTTATAAAACATCATAGAAGTAATGCTTCAGATTGAGTTTTCATATACAAGGAATCTTAATCCTTTGAAATCTTCATTTCTACTAGAATGAAAATTAGTATGATTGAAGCTCCAAGGTTTATTAAATTGAGTATGGGGCTTCTAATAACAAATGAAAATAGAAGGATGATCACACCAAAGAGAATCATCAAACGACTGCTATACCTATTTGCCTTATCCCAATTTTCTTTACTTCTCATCGATTTCGAGGTTCTATAACCATAAATTTTATTGATCTTTTTTGGAGGAAACAAGGAAAGGATGATTCCTGCCAATAAAATAATGATGCCAAATAATAACCCTTCATTCATAAGAATTCCTCCAATATTTATGGCGGCTTCCATTTTTCTTTTAAAATCGAATTGAACAAAGGGCGGTTGGTCCTCCTTGACCAGCCATCAGTTGGTTAATGAATACTAACCTTCTTGGCCATCGATTACTTTTTTGATATAGTCAGCATCACTTTGATCAATTATAAAATAGTCAACTTGCTCCCAGCTTTCCCCAACGCGTTCAGCAATCACGGCACCTTCACTGGTAAACCACACTTTAGAATCGATTAATCCAACCGACCGCTTTGGGTTCAGCACCATAATCAAAATATCCGGACTTTCCATATTTATATCCACATTCTCAAGCTTCTCTTTCTGTAAATAAATCATTAGGAAATTATCAATGATTGTTTGGTTCTTTGTATCTGAAAAAATGGTGGAGTAATCAATTCTATTAGGATCAGCACTGTCTTGATACCCTATTCTAACTTCCCTTGTTGTTTCCCTATTATTGATCCCGGCAAAATAACCGCCCAAAAATATAAGAATACTGATGGCAATAACACCGATTGCTTTTACAGTCTTATTCAAATAAATCCTCCTCGAAACTTCAGCAGACTTTCATGGGAACATGGCAATGTTCTAACTTTATTTCCTCAATGATTTAACCTGACTTTGATGAATATATTATAACACTCACTCATTGTTAAAAAAGAAAGATTGGTTGTTTATAGTTCTCCTATTTTAGAGGGAGGATTCTGGTTCAACCGATTCAGGCTGACGCATTTCCTTAATCGTACTCACTCCAAACAAGCCGATTAGAGAAAAGATGACTGGAATGATGAAGCCATAAGAATAGCCTTCAGTCATAGTGCCTGAAACAGACTGAAAATGATCCAATACTTTTCCGAAAAATCCTGGCAGTAAAACAGCACTTAGGAATCCACCAGTATTCGCAAAACCAGATACTAAGCCAGATTCCCTAATAGGAAAGGATTGGCGGACGACAGCAAAAGTTAAGGCACTTGCTCCAAATCCAAAGCCGATGATAAAGAAAAGCATAATGAGCATGAAAAGTGGAGGATTTCCTTTAAATAAAAGGAAAGCAGACCAGCTTGTTAAAATAATAAAATGAACAATGACATAAGGACGCTTAATGGTTCCAAGCCGACTCGAAATCCAACTGGTTAGTGGAGCCCCTATAAGTGCCCCTATAAGACCAACCATTATAAGTTGACTGGCATCTGATCGTGTCATATCATACATATTCATCCCATAGGCACTGCCCATGAACTAATAAAGCCCACATAGACGCCAACAACCCCAAAATGACAGAAGAATAAAGCCCATGCCTGCCGATTCGAAACGATTCTTTTCAGTAACATCCTAACGTTTTGAGGTTGAATTTCATCTTTTACAGGTACCGATTCATTATGAAAGAGTTGTCTTGGTTTCTTTACCAGTACAATATAAAGAAGAATTCCGGTTAAACATAACGCTATGCCCGCAGAAAAAAATGCTGCCCTCCAACCAAGTAAATCAATCCAAGCCGAGAAAGGAACTGTCGCCAGGAGGAATCCAAGACTTCCCGTCATTCCCGCGAAACCAATTAATCGAACAAATTCCTTTACTTTAAACCATTGGCCTAAAATCAATACCAAGTTGACCCAAATGGTCGCATCTCCAATTCCCGTAAGGATTCTGGCAAAAAACAAGACAAACTCATGTGTCCCAAGACTATAAATGATCGTGCCTACCCCAGTAACGATTGCACCTATAATGAGAAAAAAATTGGGTCCAAACCGATCTGCCAAAATCCCCATGGGAATTTGCAAACTAGTATAAACAAAGAATTGCATACTCGTCAGTAACCCAATCGTTGTTGCTGTTACATCAAAATCCTTCATCACCTGCTCTGTAATCAATCCCGGAGCTGTGCGCTGGCTCGACATTAATAAGTAAGTAAACAATACGGAAAAAAATACAACCCACCTAAACCTGCTATTTTGTTTGTCCAATGATTTTTACTCCCGTTAGCTTTTACGCTATATATATGGATATTTAGCACCGGTCATGATAACTACTGAAGCACCGAGCTTCTTCATGGTCTCTTTTTTCGGCAAAGGTGACAGAAAAGCGCAGTTAATTTAACTAAGCTTTAATTCCGTATAGAATTGCCACACATTCAACGTGGATGGGTTATTATAAGGCCTAATTAAACACCATCAACAAATATACGAAGCAATCGCATCAGGAATTTTCACAAACAGTGCTGAAGTACCTGGAGAGACAAAACTTTATGAATAATGAATAAGGGGAAGGTTATGATGCCTTGATAGGGAAAAGTAATTTAAAGGGACAGGAGAACCGTCTCTGTGTCCCTATAAACCCAGTGAAAGGATCGTAAAGAAATATGAGATTATTATACTTTTTCGGCAGTATTATCATTGTTCCTTTCTTGCCATTTTTATATTTTCAAGGAAAGAGGGTCAGAGCAAGTACGCCTCGGTTACCGGAAGCGAAAGGAAATACAGGCATGGTAAAACTTGAAGGTGACCAAGAGTTTCGATTTATATTTCTGGGGGAGAGTTCGATTGCCGGCGTGGGGGTTAATCATCATGAGGAAGGGTTCGCGGGTGTTTTGCAAAAGAATTAGCAGAAAAGACGAATGCGACGGTCCATTGGGAAGTGTATGCAAAAAGCGGCTATACTCTAAAGAAGATTAGAGAAACCATTGTTCCGGTGATTCCTGACAACAAAGTGGATTTGATAGTGATCGGCCTTGGGGCCAATGATGCCTTCACTCTTAATACTCCATGGTCCTGGCAAAAGCAATCAGAAAATCTAGTGACAGATTTGAGATCAAAGTTTGAAGAAGTGACCATCGTGTTTGCCAATATGCCGCCGATCAAAGACTTTCCGGCATTTCCATTTTTAATCAGATTTTTCATCGGGAATTTGGTGGATATATTGGGAAATGAACTGTTGACTACTGCCTCAAAGTTCAATGGAGTTCATTACAATGATAAGAAAATCCGGCTAAGAGATTGGTCAACAAGATTAAATAGGAACGGTGGGGATTTTTCAGTGATGGAGTTCATCCATCAAAGCTTACTTATGGCTTATGGGCTAGTGAATTATCATCATTTGCTTGGGAGAAAGCGGCCCTGAGAGAAAAGCTCGGGGATAGAGGAACCGTTCCGGTCACCCGGGAAAAATAAATGTCATTAGGGTGAGGGGCTTGGGAGGGCACCAGTATCCAGAAGCAAAGGGTACGTCACTTTGCTTCTCATTTGTTCCCTAGTAAGACGCGAGAACCGTGTCTGTGCCTACTCGTCCCTATGTTTTCTGTGTCTGATTAATAAAGCCTGGTTGTATATCCTTCATTTAATTCCTTTGCAACTTGTTCAGCGGTCGTGTTTGGCAGTTTTGAGTGCGCAACTAGCATATTGGGGACAGAAGGAAGGGCATCCGTCTGTAACCATGAGTCAGGCTGCCATAACTTTGATCTGATAAATGCTTTAGCACAATGAGCGTAACATTCTTCAACTTCTACCAAAATACCAAACAAAGGAGCCTTTCCATTAACCGCTGTTTTTTCCAGAAGTTCAGAATCACGACAGATATAAGCTTTCCCATTGATTCTTAAAGTTTCGCCTAGTCCAGGAATGAGAAAGAGCAGCCCAATATGAGGATTCGTAATAATGTTATGAACGGAATCCATTCTTCGATTTCCAGGCCGTTCTGGGATAAAAAGATGCTTATCATCAAGAACTGCCACAAACCCAGGAGAATCGCCACGTGGTGAAACATCACATTGGCCGTCAGTGTTAGAAGTGGACATAGATAAAAAGGGAGACTTTGAAATAAAGTTCTTACAATGATCGTCAATAAAAGAAATAACTTTATTCGCAGCCCTTGGGCTTGGATTTCCGATAGTAGAACGAAACTCTTCAAATTCTTCCTGTGTTGAGATTATATCTTTATAGTTTGATATCATGAGGTCACCTTTCGAATTGGGGATTTGTAACAATGTTACCATTTATTGAATTTTGGTGCATTACTATCCCTGAACGAAAGAGGTAATTTGCAGAGACGGGGAGACGGGTTTTGCCTAGGTTAATTGAATAGACCTCAGGACAGCGGAAACGTCTTTGTGCAGCTTTATATTTCTTTTAATCAAACGTTTGATTTAAAAAGGAAGCGAGGGGGCGTACCCATGCGTCTATTCAACTTATCAAGTTTGGGAGCAAAAGGTACGTCCCCATGCTTCTCCGGTTCCCGGATGAGACGCGAAAACCGTGATGTGTCTCTTCATTTCATGCTAAAATGAAGGGAAACTGAAAAGAGAGTGTGATTTTGATGGAAATAAGAGTGCTTGGGGGAGGAAATGAAGTAGGGGCTTCGTGCTTGCTGGTAAAGATGGAGGGAACGTCTGTATTGATTGATGCGGGAATGAGAATGCATGGTGACGAAATTATGCCAATGCTCGGAATGCTTGATCAGGCAGAAGGTCCGGAATGCATCCTTGTCACCCACGCTCATGCTGACCATATTGGTGCACTCCCTGTGGTGCATTCTCTTTATCCACAAGTTCCGATTTATGCGACACCGCCAACCTGTGATCTAATGAGGATCATGATGAAAGATTCCTATAAGATCATGGAAATGAGATCACGGCAATCGCATTCATTGCCGTCTTATACTGAGCAGCAGGTGGACTCCGTCTTGAACTCGATTCTACATTTTCCTGCAAGCAATAGACTTCAAGTTGGCAATATCACGATAACGAACTTCAGGGCAGGCCATATACTTGGCGCGTCATGTTTTTGCTCGAGGGCGGCGGAGAGAGCTTATTGGTGACAGGTGATTTAAGTTTCAAGGCTGGCAGGACGATTCCGGGAGCTGAGGTTCCTCATTCAATCAACCCTGATGTCGTGGTGATGGAATCTACTTACGGAAACCGTGCTCATACGGACAGGAATACGGAGGAGCGGAGGCTTGCTGATCACGTAGCTGAAGTAGTTTCTGGTGGCGGTTTTGCCTTATTCCTGCTTTTGCGCTTGGTAGAGCCCAGGAAGTTTTATTGATTTTGCAGGACTATATGGATAAAGGACTGATTCCCGAGTTTCCAATTTTTGTCGACGGACTCGTCACGCCAATCAGCAGGATTTACCGGGATTATCCTCATTTTTTAAAAGGACCGGTTTCGCATCGTATATCCAAAAACGGCGATGCCTTCCTGACTGAGAGATGCCGGGCCGTCACACCGAAGGAAAGGGAAATGATACTGCAGGGAAAGCCGGGCTGCATTGTCGCTTCTTCCGGGATGTTGACGGGAGGCGCGAGTACCTGGTATGCGGAAAGGCTTGTTTCCGGTGAAAAAAATGCCATTTTCATTACCGGTTATCAAGATGAAGAGAGCCCAGGACGGAAGCTGCTGGACTTGGCAGATGGGATAGAGGAAACGATCGAGTTGAATGGAGTGACATATCCCGTTAAGTGCAGAATCAGCAAGTATGGATTGTCAGCCCACGCCGATGCAAACGAAATGCAGCGATTTATCCAGACAATGAACCCGACATATACTCTGCTGGTGCATGGAGATGACCAGGCGAGGCTGAAGCTGGCCGAAATCCTTGACCCTCTTCACAAACCGATATTGGTGGAGAATGGGGAAAACTATATTTTCGAATCAAGGGGTTCAGGTAAAGGCGTAAAAGGGAAAAGATTCAAGGCCGATGATCGAAATAGCGAGCTGCGGAAGTGGGTCGGGAGCCTTCTTCTTTACCAATCGGAAGGTGAGAAGAGATATAAGGCGGCTCTTTGCACGGGGGTGCATCCTAAGACACAGGTTCTATTTTGCCAGTCGGTCAAAGGGAAGAATGTGAAGCTGCAAAAGCACCAGGTAGCAGAAGCAGTCATGAAGTGGAACGGTCCAATGGACGAGATGGCAGAGGAGGTCGGAGAAGTGTTCAGCTTTAACCGGCCCATCCTTGAACAGGTCCAATGGAGCAGGCTTCCATATAAGTGGCTGGATATTGAAGCGATTTTTCAAATCCTGGAAGCGGCCGGACTGAAGGAACGACTGGCGATTGCGCTCGCTCTGCAAAGTCTGTCTGAAATCCAGAAGAAAGAAGTCCAGAATGGATTTGCATACCTGCTTAATGAGCAAACGACCAGGATGCTGGCCAATATGGAGTTCGATATTCCAGGAGCTAAAATGAATCCAACTGCAGCCATCAGCGAGGTGAAAGAACTGTTCAAGACAATGCGGGGCTTTTTACGGTCTGGAATCGATGGTCCTGGCACTGAAAAAGAAAGAATCACCTTGTACTTCGACTTCCCGGATCATATTGATATGGAGGAACGAAAAAACCTTATTTCTTTCGTGAAAAAAAGAACAGGCTGGACATCAGAGATATCGGACTCGGTTCGCCAGGATTTGTTCCCAGGACTGATAGCGGAACTGCATGGTCATCCTATTGGGTCCATATCGATTCATTTAGCTGAAAAGAAAGTCTCAATTGGGCTGGATGAGCCAGCTAAAGGCAAGGAGATTAGGAAGGTGTTTGCTGAAAGGACTGGCTTCACTCTCCAATATAATAACAAGTCCAATATGACGGGGCTGTCAGCGGGCAAAGACGATATCTTCCGGGTTCCTGCTGGATCTGGCAGAATGGAAAATAACCAGGCGATTGAAGAAGCAAAACGATGGGCAGCAGACCGGGGGATTACGATTTACAAGACAAGCATGAAGCAGCATAATGGCGAACCATTGATGGAAATCCACTTCATCAGTCCCGAGATCGCAAAGGATCACGAAGCGGATCTGGAGGAGTTGTCCTATCGCACAGGCATGGCTGTCACTTACGCAAAGCAGCCGAAACAAAATGAAATCATCAGGATTACCCTGGAAAACCTGCCGCCGGAGTGGGAATTAAAGAAGAATCCATCTATTCATATGGACAAAAAGAAAATAGCCCTGAAGCTCGGCCAGCCTCCACTGCCAACAGAGATAGCAGCCGCAGGGGAAAAAATCAGGCAATTAACCGGATATACCCTTGAAGCCTGAGGGACAAGGCTGGCCTTTTGAAGAATACAAAAGCATAAATAGATAGGGAGATTGTATGGAAACAACATTTTTAAACAAAGTTCATCCTTTTTTGAATCATGAAGATCCCATTGTCAGGGATTTTGCTTTGCGTCTTTTGGAGAAAAGTTATCTTGCGAATGAATGTACATTTTCTCTCGTATTAGAGTCAAACATAAGCCGAAGCAAAAAAGCAATGCATCATATTCCTTTATTTTATGCCAGGGAATTTCCAATGTCAGAAGACAACTTCCTTCAATTGCTGAGAGATGCAGAGATGTATCCAAAAGGTACTGAGGATTTCCGGACAGCTGTTCACTTGTTGTTAGGGGCACCGTCTGCTTTTTTGAAAGAAAACGAGGAAGAAGTGACAAAGCTTCTTGATAAGAAAGGAAGGCAGTACCTAGATGAATTGCTGAAGCTGGACTCTATGGCTGCACCTGAGCTTTTTGCTGAGCTGGCGAAGCTTGCTGCTGCTATAGAAACCCGTTATGATCATGCAAAATTCATGCTGGCAGAAGTTATCCTCAAGAGGTTATCGATGAGGAAGGATTGGGACCGGAAACTTGTTGGAAAGATGATATTCCAGGCGTTAGAGGGGGATTTTGCCACTGTCCATGAGATTTTCTTTGTCATGCTTGCCGGAATTGAGAGAATGGACCAATTCACATCTCAGCTGGTAAAGCTTCTTTTCAGGGAACTGGATGACGACCTGCTGGTAGAGGAAGCTATTAAGTCACTGATCAAAATAGGAACAGATGAGGTAGTGGATGCTGCAACCCCTTATGTCAACGATGAAGAAACGGGTCCTTTTGCATTGGATATAATTAGGGAAATCAAGAGTGAACATGCCGAGGAAGTATTATTGGATTTAATGGAAGAAGTGGAAATGGAACCTGTTCGAACTCTTGTGGCCTATGCTCTATGTACACAGCTGTCGGTCCGTTCCATTCCCTCGGTTGAGAAAGTATTGAATGAAGATCATGCTTCGTGGTTTGTCGACCTTACGGAAGCCCTCTATTGCAACTGTGTTATGAATAGAGTCGACCATCCTCAGCTGAAACAATGGAGAAATGAGCTTAAAGATATGGGAGTGGATGATGAGAGTATGGCTTCTTTCTTCTCCATGGTGCAAAAAAAGGAGCCAGTCAAAGTCGAAATTAAAATAGGAAGGAATGATCCCTGTACCTGCGGCAGCGGTAAAAAATATAAAAAATGCTGCGGAAAGTAATTGAAGGCAGGTATGGATAGTCCGAGACCTTGCCGGGTTATACATTGAAGCGAGAGGCTCTTACTGCAAAACCAAGTGGATTTGAGTTTGAATTTACTCTCATTTTGTAAATCATGTACGATGATTTATACACACATAAAAGGGGTGCTCCCATCGATGGAAGACAGCCCCTCCTTTCATTTTTATCATTTTCCGACAGAAGACTCCTACTTCAATTTTGTGCAGGGCGCAGCCCAAAAATAAGTGGAAGATGAATGTCGGTTTGCGATAGACAAAACACTTGTTCGCATGGTGTAATATTACTGTAAGTAGCTCTTTGAAAACTGGATATATGGGGTTGTGACAGGTAACGGCTCTGTCATGTAAAATATCCAAGCATCATTCGCTACCACGCATACCGAAGTTGCGAAAAACAAGCTACAGCAGGGTGCGGGCGAGTTCAACGTACAAGATAGCAACATCGCAGGAGACTAATAAGCCATCTGTACTGTTAACCGTCGGTGCGCCGGGGTTAGCCTGCTCAATAACTGGTGGATACACTGGTGTTCGCAGGAATCTCCACCTTCAAATTTTGGTTAGAAAATTAAGGTGGAGTAGTTCAAAATCTTATCGTTTTCAACCGTGTATTGACTTTTTCCAAATCGAATTCTTCGGGATCGAAGTCATCGTAAAATTCAAGCAATTCTTCCTCGTATTCTCCATGTAATTGTTCATCCCCGGTTACCAGTGACCTGTACATATAGATGCCGCCGCAATCTTCAGGCGGACAGGCGCGTTTTCCTGTCAGGCATACAGGATGTTCAAGCTTTTCCGGACTTTCTTCAATCTTTTCAACAAGGATGGTATGCTCCCAGTTATCGCCGAAATCATAGGTATAAATGAATTTGAACTTTTCCCCGTCCACCCAGTTATCGAGCCGCTCTTTCTTTGAGTCTTCTTTATCGCGGAAGCTAGGAAGGAAGAAACCGAATTCACCAGATTCCGGCACTTCAATGAGAGTATCGTCGATTTCAAAGCTGTATAGATGGTAATTCTCCCAGCCCATGGCAGCTTGGATAATTTCATGAAGTTTATGGAATTTGATGTTGGCTGGCACCAGTATCCTGCGCCAAATCGGCGGACGTGCCCCTTTCAAGGAAACTTTCAATTGGTAAGTGTACGTTTTCCTGCTAGCCTTACCAGTTCGCTTCGGGATTTTCTTTTCCGGTTCGCCTGCCAGCTCCGGCAGCATCGATTCGATTTTCCGAAGTTCCTGGTCCACCTCTTCCTGGTCAGAAGGGCTGAGATTTTTGAATGAATCTAATGAGCGGATGTTCAGCAAAAAATCTTTCAGCAGCTTTTGCTTGTTCATAGCCTGCCTCCTCTATATTGATTCTGATACATGGATGCTCGTCTATACTGGGGTTTTAGTTATAGAATATAATGTTTTCGTATTATACGCCAATAAAAAGAGATATGGAGACGGTTCCGGCGTCTCGTGAAAGTGATATGATGTGAAAAAGAGGGTGGACAATGTCTATCCTCTTTCTTGTTCTGCCAGCCTCACTCTTTCTCGCTTCGAATTCTGCTGAAGGGGCTGGCATAAAAACAAACACATCCTCGAATGAGACGAGAGAACCGCCAATGAGTCTTACGATAATTAAATATCAAAATAAATAAAATATTTATTGAAAAACAATAAATTTTTCATTATAATCGGTATGAAAATATTCAGGTGAGGTGCTTTTTATGAAACGCGGTTCAACGCTCTTTTTAAAAATAGCTGTTTTTGTCATTGGAACTCCGGTTCTCGCTTTGTGTGTATTGTTATTGCCTAAAATAGCGTATGAAGCAATCCATGAGGCTATGAACGGGGCTTGGCTGGGATATGTGATAATAGGACTCCTATTACTTATGTATGGAACGGCTATTCCTTTTTATCTTGCGCTGTATCAGACACTCAATCTTTTAAGCTATATCGACAAGAATGAGGCTTTTTCGGAAATGTCTGTAAGAGCTTTGAAAAAAATAAAAAACTATGCCGTCATGATCAGCTTCTTGTATGTGGCAGCCCTGCCAGGCTTCTATGTCATCGCAGAATGGGATGATGCACCAGGCCTGATTTTAATCGGTATGGTCATCATTGGTGCTTCCATGGTCATTGCAGTCTTTGCTGCTGTCCTCCAAAGGCTTTTGCAAGAAGCCATTGAGATCAAGTCTGAAAACGATTTAACGGTCTGAGGTGAAAAAAATGGCGATTATCATCAATATTGATGTGATGTTGGCGAAACGGAAAATGAGTGTGACGGAATTATCGGATAAGGTTGGGATCACAATGGCTAACCTTTCTATTTTGAAAAACGGGAAAGCGAAGGCAATCCGGTTATCAACTCTCGAAGGGATCTGCAAGGCGCTGGACTGCCAGCCTGGAGATATACTGGAATACCGGATCGATGATGAGGCCAGCCAATGACATGGCTGAATTGGAATGAAGAGGGTGTTTTTAATGGATCTTTCAATCAAACGGCAGAACTCCCGGAAAAAACTTTTAAGTGCCCGGATAAGAACTGCCGTTAAACAGCTATTTCATTTTGGCTGGGAGCAGGCATTATCGTGTGTGTTTCCGGTTGTGATTTTTGCCTCATTGGCCATTACACAAAACCTCCCGCTCCCATTTCTGCCGCGGTATGACTGGCTGCTCATCATCTTCCTTCTCATGCAGTGGTGGATGGTGCGTTCAGGGCTTGAAACAAAGGATGAGCTAAAGGTCATCACATTGTTCCACCTCATCGGTCTTGCGCTTGAAATTTTCAAGACGCATATGGGCTCCTGGTCTTACCCGGACGAAGGATACTTCAAAGTCTTTGGGGTGCCTTTGTATAGCGGCTTCATGTATGCGAGCGTAGCCAGTTATCTTTCCCAGGCGTGGAGAAGATTGAAGGTTGAACTGGTGAAATGGCCGCCGTTTTTGATCGTGGTCCCTCTTGCGGCAGCGATTTATTTGAACTTTTTCACCCACCATTTTTGGCTGGACCTTCGCTGGTTGTTAGCCGGCCTCGTATTGATTGTCTTCTGGCAATCATGGGTCACTTATGAGGTGAATGGGGCACGCTACCGCATGCCGCTCGCGCTGTCTTTCATGCTGATCGGGTTTTTCATATGGATTGCCGAAAATATCGCAACATTCCTGGCGGCCTGGAAATATCCGAACCAAGCCGATGGATGGAGTCTCGTACATCTAGGAAAGGTAAGCTCGTGGGTCTTATTGGTGATTGTGAGCTTCCTGATTGTGTCGACGTTAAAGCAGATTAAAGGAAGATCCGTCGCAGCAGGAACCAACTATTTTATAAAAATAAAGCTTTGCAGGGGAGTGATGAGCATTGATTTAAAATATGGCCATGATTACCGAACAAATTAAAGATTTTTCGTTAAAAAACATCGAGCTCATTGATCAATTCCTTTTGAACTTTAAAAATAATGCTGCCGATGGCCATTGTTTTCTCGACATTGATTTTATTATCAAGGATAAAAAGAAACAGTACATTTCCTGCTTTCGCTTCCATGACCCGGATCATATCGATTTTGAAAGCGGAGGCATCTATCATCAGATGTCCCTCGAGATTTACGACATAAGCGATAGAGACTGGGAAAAGAAGAAGAAATACGAAGTAATAGACTGCGAGGACCATACTTTGCACTTTTATTGTTCCGATATTGAAATCGTATCATTAAGAGAAGTTCTTTGAAATTAGCCCGTGGAGCAGAGGTGCAGCAAGGGGATGGTTCCGGCGTCTCGTGAATGAAAGGATCTAACCATTTAATTAGGGCCAGTCTGAAATGAGGTTTGTCTTACTTCTTTTTTATCTTGTACTGCATAGATTCAGCCAAGATTAATTAGGGTTTTCTTAACTATTTTGATTCCAGACTGAGACGTCAGGACCGTCCCGGTGTCTCAGGGAAAATGATGTGAACAAGCAAGGGGTACTTCTTATTGGTGATATTATTCAAATAGTGGCCGATCGACAATGGGTCAGTTTCATGTACAGTTATCCCAATCTGATTCCATTGCCAGCTAACATGAAGCAAAGGGTACGTCCCTCTGCTTCTGAATTAGCAAAATTAGTAGGCGATTCCTACACGTGATTGGACATAATCGCTACTTTCTATCTGACGATAAGTAAATTCCGCCGTATCCGGCACTGATATTTTCATACCGCCTTCTGGCAAAAAATTACGTTCAATTCGATATTGTCCTTCTCTTTCTCCATCTGGCAAATATGTAGGACATACAATCGTCCAATCGAGTGTTGAGTGTTTCAGCATATCGTAAACTTTATGATGTTCTTCTGCTGCACGGGTTGATTTACGTTTTGATTCACTTGACTGATAACGCATTACGGTTGGGGTAGTTCTACTTTGTAAGATCCCAGCGGTGCCTACCGTGATAATTCGTTGTATACCTTCATTTTGCATTGCATTGATAACTAGTGGCATACTTTCTGAAAGAGTGGTTGTGCCATCAGTATTTAATGCACTAATAACTACATCAATCCCCTGCATTGCACGTACTATATCATTTTTATTTAAAACATTCCCTTGAATAATGGTTAAATTTCCACTATTTATTTGAATCTTCTCTGGAGTGCGAACTAATACAGTAACATGATGTCTATCATGAAGGGCATAAGTTAGTATTTGACTTCCAACTCGTCCAGTTGCACCTAAAATTAAAATATTCAAAAGTATAATCCTCCTATTTACGAATACCAATATTACAATACACTATAAATACTATTATTTCGTCTTTTACAGCACTCTTCCACTAAGCTGCTTCTTCGATAAGGATTTTACCAAAAAAGTGCGTCAATCCTTCCTGGATCAACGCACCGTAAATGTACATTTCTTTACCAAATAGCAAACCCTAAATAGGTCTAATTCTTCTTTAGTTTTATCATAAGAATTAACACGTAAATAGCACACTGATAAGGAGCATGATAATGGCATTTTTGTGTTGTTTTTTTCGCGTTTTTGCACTCCAAAAGAGAACCTATTATGTCCATTGGCAGGGAAGGCCTTTATTTTGTTTTTCATCATTATTGAACTATCCTTATGTCTTCCATCGGTATCATTCTAGCCCATTGAAGTTAGAATATATTATTGCTAGTATTCTATAATTATAGATTATTGGAGGATGAATCATGGTGATGTTAGTGCGATTTATTTATCATGCCCGTCCTGTTTGGATGGTCTTGCTGTTTAAAGACTTAAGCTGATGTAACAAAGGCTTCTCTTATCATTATATTGGTTCCAGAATGGCACAAGGAAACCGTCCCTGACTCTTGTTCATCAAGGAGGGGCAATCGGTGTAAAAAGTATTGTCAGAACAGAAAGACGCTTCAGGTTCAGGCTTCTGAATAAGCGAGAGGTGGGTGTAGCGAAATGTGGAATAGATTAAAAAGGCTTCATCATCTGAATGGATATGCTACCTTATTTTTATTCATTAGCGGGATCTTGCTTTTCATTCCTTCATTAAGAGGGCCGCTGGCTTCATATCGTGTCATGTTGAAGGATGCGCATATTTGGATCGGTTTTGCAACTGTAGCCTTCCTTCTGCTTTATTTCCGCTATTTTGCTTTCCATTACAAAGTCATAAAAAAACAACAAGGGAAGAAACGGAATCTTGCGATCGTTATTGGATTGATCATTGGATGGATTATTAGCGGTACGGTTCTGACGTTTCAAAGGAGTCTTCCTGAAGCACTCGTTCAAGCTTCATTGATCGTGCATGATGTATTCACCTGGATTGGTCTGCCGGTCCTCCTTTTCCACTCAGTGACCAGGTCAGGCTGGTTTCGTAAAAGATCAGATCAACTTCAGGAAAAAAAGAAAGAACTATATGCCTTCAGCCGCAGAGGGTTTTTCAAATACGGCATTGTCACTTTGCTTGCGATCTTTTTGGGTCCATCTATATATAAATGGTTTAAACAAGTAATGGATGATGGGGGATCGACACTGCAGGAGGTGGCGCTGAACAGCACAAATGAGCTCTCGCCCCTGCCAATTCCCGCCAAGCAATCCTCCCCTCCAATTGGTGGAGGGTATGAAGGCAAATTCAGGATTTATACAGTAACGGAGACACCGGTTTTTACGAATGAAAATTGGAATTTTACGATTGATGGACTGGTTGATGAACCAGTGTCGTTGTCATGGGAGGAATTCGTCAAATTGAAGAGGAAAGTCCAGGTCAGTGATTTTCACTGCGTTACGGGATGGTCCGTGCTTCATGTCACGTATGAAGGCATCCTGCTGAAAGATCTCATGAAGAAGGTAAAGCTGAAAGAGAACGCCTCCCATCTGAAGTTTTACTCAGGCGACGGTGTATATACTGACTCATTGTCCCTTGAACAGGCAGTCTTGGATGATGTCATGGTCGCTGTGCTCATGGATGGAGAGCTGATCCCGTCAGATTATGGAGGCCCCGTCCGGCTGATTGTCCCCAAAATGTATGCCTACAAATCCGTGAAATGGCTTGTCAGAGTTGAAGCCATCGATCATGTCCACGAAGGCTACTGGCAAGTGAGGGGATATGATACCGATGCATGGGTAGGATTAAAAGAGACAACTTGAGCTAATCTTCATGGAGCGCAGCAAACAGGGAGCAAGGGTGACGAGGCTTTTGCTCCTTTTTTCGTCATTGATTTTGGAAGCAGAAGGTACGTCCCTATGCTTCGCTTTTTTCGCGCAAAACTTCCGATTGTCCGCTTTAAGAACCGTCCCTGTGTTTTCTGTTCTAATAAATGTTAAACAAAATGAGAAAATATTTTACATTTGCTTACTCTTATATGATTATTTACACTTAAGATGTGGTATACTTTGAACAAAGTTGAACTAAATTTAACAACTTCTAATTAAAATGAACAAGTGTAAGAAATAATAAAAAAGACCGCGGTACGGGAATACCACGGTCAAGCCATGTGTCGCGATGAACGACCGGTGCACAAATAGTAAGATTCACGAAGGTAATCCACTCTTGTTTTGGCCGACGAGGTGGATTACTTTTTTGTTACAGCAATGATTTGAACGACTAAAGCAATCAACAATACTACGAACGTTGCTGTCGCTAAATCCATGATCTCACCTCCAATCGCTGGAGGATTGATCGCCCACCTCGTCACATGACTATTCTTATATTGTATCTATTTATTAAAATACCGTAAACTTTAAATCACGGAAGCGACAAGATTATTATATCTTTTGTAAAAGCAACTAAGAATAATAAGGTTTTTGTATCTATTTCGATATCCGAATGAGACTCGAGAAACGCTCCCGCCTCTCCTTTATATATGCTGGAGAGGTGCCCATATAAGACCTTTGAAGAACTTTCTGCGGCGATTGATGAGTACATATACTTTTATAATCATGAACGTTACCAAAAAAGATTAAACGGCCTTAGCCCGGTATAATACAGGGCCAAAGCCGTTTAGATAGTTTTTATTATTTCCACTGTCTACTTGACGGGGAGCAGTTCAACGTCCCTTCGCTTCTCGACACTATTCCTATGGTTTTACTTTTTCTAATTTTAAAGAAAAAAGTAGTTGACACTAAAAATAAATTTATGTTATTATTAAAAATTTGATAAAAAATAATATATATGTTAAGGTTAAGAAGGTTACCAAATATGGAGGTGGATTATTTGTTCCAAATTGACGATACGATTGTTTATCCAATGCACGGAGTAGGTATTATTAAAGCTATAGAAGAAAAGGAAATCTCAGGGGAAAAACAACAGTATTATGTCATAAAGATGTTAATCGGTAATATGCAAGTCATGATTCCTGCGGGGAAAATATTGAATTCAAATATACGACCTGTTACTGACATAATTGCATTAAAACACATCATAAACATTTTTCATCATGGAGAATCTGATAGACTACTGCCGTGGAAACAAAGGTATAAAGTGAACACGGACAAAATAAAAACAGGTAAAATACAAGAATGTAGTGAAGTTGTACGTGATTTAATGCGTATGAAGAAAGAAAAAGCACTTAATACAAGCGAAAAAAAAATGTTAGATAACGCACATAAATTTTTGATTAGTGAACTGGAATTAATTAAAGGGATTACTGAAAATCAAATAAAAAGTTTCTGTTAAGGTTTCTTTAATACATCTTCAAAGACATTCAACTTCTCCAACTCACCTTTAGAGCATTACCTCTTTTGTTTTTTCTACAATCTAATCCATTTTTATTACTTAAATTTCCTATACGAACGTTTGAAGTTTCATCAAATAACTCGATAAAATAGTCACTTGATTTTTGCAATCCTGATTCACACTGGCACGGACTAGGAGCCGTAAGGATGAAAGAGAGGTAGGGCTTTCATTGTTTTAGGTATATATTATTTAAGTCATTATTTCTAGAAGAAAAACAATCAATCTCACCTCTATCTTTAAGAATTTTTGCATCTACTAAGACAGTGAATAGTAATTGTTTAGCTTCCTTACGTAAAAGAAAAACGAATTTTTATCACCATATGGTCCGCTACAAAAATGGTTTCCAGACGAGGAAACCATTTTATATGCATAACATTAGTAAAGATTACTGGTGATGATTTTAAATCCTTTGATGTGGGACGGTGATCATGTCCCCAAAACTGCAAGAATGATTCCTCACACTTATTAACTACCGAGTGGGACGGCAGAACCATCCGTGTGTTTATCTGGATGAGACGACGAGGAATCTGATCGTTTGATCTGTATGATTGTACCAATAATGCGTTTCACTGGCCGAAAAGAACCATGATTCTCCTTGTTGCAGTTCAATCATCTTTGTCTCTATTTGCAATGTCAATGTTCCTTCTATTACATAGACAAATTCATGGCCGCTATGTGAAAAGGGTTGTCCATCGCTTTGGTTTGCTGGGAGTGTGACGAGTATTGGGTGAAAGTCTGGGTTTGGGACTTGTTGTGTCAGGTCTTTATAATGAAATGAAGGTTCACTCATCGGCTCATTGTTACTTGGAAAAAAGGTACTTGGATTGACGCCTAGAACTTCGGATATTTTTCGCAATGACTCTAATGTGACACTGGACTTTCCTCGTTCGACTTGTGATAGAAAGCTGATGGATACACCGGCTCCTTCGGCAAGTTCCTTCAAAGTCATTTTTTTCTCTTTACGGATTTCTTTCAGTCGTACACCGATCATAGAATTCCCCACCTCCTATTTACCATTTTTAACCTAGATGAAGTTTGTGTCAATTTGAACAAAGTTGACAGAATATTAACCATTATCTAAAATTTAATTGAAGTATCACTTCAATTTTAAAAGGGGAGGAAGAGAAAATGCAACAGTTAGATAAGAAAACAACTTATCGTGTATTGATTGCCAGCCTTGTTGGAAGTTCCATTGAATGGTTTGACTATTTTCTATATGGAACAATGGCCGCACTTGTATTTAATCAATTATTCTTTGTCAATGAGGATCCAACAGTAGGCTTGCTTCTAGCGTATGCATCATTTGCCCTTTCGTTTTTCATCCGGCCATTTGGAGGAATCATTTTTAGTCATATTGGAGATCGAATCGGCCGGAAAAAGACACTTGTTTTAACATTGAGCTTAATGGGTGCTGCGACATTCGCAATGGGTATTCTGCCTACATATCAAGCAATTGGTGTAGCTGCACCGATCATTTTGATTACACTTCGTCTGATCCAGGGACTTGGAATCGGCGGGGAATGGGGAGGAGCTCTCTTGCTTGCGACTGAGTATGCTCCGCCAGAACGCAGAGGATTCTTCGGATCCATTCCGCAAATGGGTGTGACGATCGGAATGGTGATGGGAACACTCGCTCTTTGGCTCATGAGCTTATTGCCAGAGCAGCAATTCATGACATGGGGCTGGCGCGTGCCGTTCATCTTCAGTGCATTGCTCGTAGTCTTTGGTTTATGGATCCGAAAAGGAATCGATGAGACACCAGAGTTCAAGGAAGTTCAGCAAAAAGGTGAAATTCCAAAGCTGCCAATCGTCGATACCCTTCGTTATTACTGGAAAGAAGTGCTGATCACGATCGGTGCGAAAGTGGTGGAGACAGCTCCATTCTATATTTTCAGTACGTTCATTGTTTCCTATGCGACAAGCACACTAGGATTCAGCCGCTCTGCCGTGTTAGGTTCTGTCATGGTTTCAACCGTTATTACGACGATCCTTATTCCGATCATGGGAAGTCTGTCAGACCGCGTTGGCCGTAAGAAAATGTATATCGCCGGTACATTGGCGATGATGGCTTTCGCTTTCCCATACTTCTGGATGATCCATCAAGGCAGTGTTCTCATGCTGGTGTTGGCGACGATTATCGGCCTGGGGATTATTTGGGCTCCGATTACGGCTGTGCTTGGAACCATGTTCTCCGAAATCTTTGATGCCAAGGTTCGCTATACTGGTGTCTCACTAGGTTATCAAATCGGTGCCGCAGTCGCTGGCGGAACAGCGCCACTCGTTGCCACAGCGCTGCTCGCATCATTCGATAATTCCTACGTCCCAGTTGCACTCTACATCATGTTTACTGCTGTGGTGTCACTCATTGCCATCTGGGCAGTGAAAAGCCGCGTTGAACCAACTGTGATCACTGGTAAAATGAGCTCGGCCAAATAATTTGGCCGAGTTTTTTCAAGAGATAAGAAAGTGTAAATTTCACTTCGAGAAATGTCCAGCTCCAGCGCCTAGCCCCTCGAGTCGCTTCGGTCCGCCCAATGAAGTCAAAGAACGACTTCACCGGTCGGCCCTCCAGCGCTTGTCGGGGCTGACCAAGGCGCTTGCGCTTTTCTGATAAAAGGAGAGATTCTATATGCTTATACTGAACGAACAACTAATCCAATCCATTTATAAAATCGAAGATGCCATTCGGGATGTCGAAAACATGTTGGTGGCCATTCATGAAGGACGTGTTCAAAATCCTCATCGGACGGTACTGAATGTCCCTGAACGCAACGGCTCGGTTCTCTATATGCCAAGCTCGGATGGAACGTCAATGGCAGCGACCAAAATTGTCTCGATTTTTCCTGATAACAGCTCAGCTGATCTTCCAACCACACAGGGAGCCATTTTACTCACAGAACTACAAACAGGAAGACATATAAGCTTACTGTCCGCTTCCTATCTGACACGATTAAGAACCGGCGCATTAAGTGCCATCTCAGCCCGCCACCTCGCCAGCCAGACAGCCAAGTCCTGACCGTCATTGGCACAGGCGGAATGGCGTTCGAGCAAGTACTGGGAATCGTGAACGTCCTGCCGATACAAGACATCTATTTAATCAACCGTTCTATAGAGAAGACATACACATTCGGTGAAAAGCTCAAAGAGGCTGGTATCACCGCTAAGATCCATACCGGAGTCGACCGGAACGAAGCCGTCGCCCAGTCTGACGTCATTTGCTGTGCAACCCGATCAACCGAAGAAGTATTTGATGCCGACTATGTAAAAGCAGGAACCCATATCATCGGTGTTGGCAGTTACTTACCCGAAATGCGTGAAATCCCGTTAGGCGCGCTTGAAAAAGCAGCATTGATTTATGCAGATGATTATGAGGGGATGAAAGCAGAAGCTGGGGAATTCATTGATGCAGTGAAACAAGGTAAATGGTCATTTGATCAGCTTTCTGGAACTCTGGATGAACTACACATGAATCAGGTTGAGCGTGGAGTTGAGGATATTACTATTTTTAAATCGGTTGGTGCGGCTCATTTTGATTTGGCTGTGGCTAAGGGGGTTTTTGGGAAGGCTAGGCAAATGAATGAGGGGGAGGAGATTACATTGTAGGAACAATTGGGGCATGGGAACGGAACCCATGTCCCGAAATTTTCAAGGCGTTTATGTATCCTAATAGTCAATCACTTGCCTGTAAAAATAAACATGCAAATATCGGCGCAAGGCTTCACTTCACTTAGTATTTTACTGATGCGAGATCGTCCCCATGTTACTTGCTCATAAATTTTGCGTTAATTTTTTCTAAAATCTAAGAACCTTTGATAAGCTTCCTCATCTTGAATAATTTTAAGATATTCGACCTCTCTTTGAGCAACTAGAACCTGGTATTCTTTTTCCTTATGAGAGTTACTAGGGATTTTTGAAGAAATTAGCCCGTTGACTAACTCTGTTAATGGTTCACCTATAGCCTTTTTAAAATTAAATCCTAATAGTTGCATAATATTAAACGTTTCTTTTGAAAGAAGGGGTTTGAATGTTTCTATGTTGCGTAAATTTTCCTCAACAGTTTCAGGATCGCCATATTCCATCATTTTTTCTAATAAAGGTAATAGGTTCTCTGTAATATATTTTATATCTTCATCTGAAATCTTTTGGGAAACTAGTTGTTCATCATAAGTTTGAGCGATAGAGATTAATTCATTCTTCTCTGCAATTAAGTTATTTATGATTTCTTCCAGATTATTAATTATTTCTTCGGGGTTGTTCTTTTTAGCTTTTGATGACTCTATTTTGTCTCTAGTTGTTTGTGTACTGCTCTGATTTAAAAACTTATTAAGGGATTCACTTGCTTTTAACAGTTCGGTGTTTTCTATCACTTAGACTTACCTCCTTTTTGATCAATTAGGATCCCCATATCTTTTCAGTGATAGGTTGGATAATACGTTATAAAGGATATTCTTAAAACCGTCACTAAAGTGAGAGTCTAGCCCTTTTAAAATACTTTTAACCTTAATGACGGCTACTTCACGTCTCGGTGTATCCTTTACTAGTTCAGCTAAAGAATCTGTTAAGATTTTTTTATCATGCTCTCCTAGTTCATCAATTATATTTGCCAATTCCTCAGCAGCTTCAAGTGCTAAATTAATCCAAGGGAATGCATCACCACAGTGAATACAGTATGATGGAGGATTTTCAAGAGCTTCATAGGAATACTCACTATACATCGCCCCTTGAATTGCAACTTTACAACTCTGACATTCTTTAATAGTTTTTGAGCCGCAAGTGTCACAATAATTCTTTGAATCCACCGGATACCTGTTAACACTATCATTCGTAATATGACCATTAAGACAAATTTGGGCAATGTCGTAAGCCAAGGCTAACCCTCCAATCTGTTATAAATATATTATAAAAGAAATTTTTAGCACTTGTAAAATATTCCACTCGTAAATTCCGCCCTTGGGTATTCACTAAACTTAAAAAGAGATATGGGGCTTTCCTTAGCCTATATGAACTGTATAAATAGAAAAAAGTAGCTTGCACTATCACTATTTTAGGGGAAACGTTCGGGTGGGTCCCCTTCAATTAATGTTTGAAGAAAAAATAAAATATACCTAAAACAATATGTTCTGATCAAAATATCCACATCTTGGCTTTTAAATCTACTAGTTACTAGTAATTGGGAATGATAAAATAGATAAATAGGTAGATCTGTAGGGGGTATAGTATGTTTGCTCTATTTGAGAGTATTTATAACTGGATTAATAATATAGGTTTAAATAGTTTTACAAATGGGTTTCTTCTATTTCAAGTTATTTTTTTCGGAACGTATTTAGCATTGCATTATTATATGGAAAAAGAAAATATCAAAGCTATGAAATATATTAGAACTGAATTAAATAATCTGGATTCATCTTTAAATATCAAAGAACTAAATAAGGAAATAAATAAGATTTTTGGAAAGTTAAAAGAGAATAATCCTTATCGAGTGCAGTGGGAGCGATATTTCAGTCGAGTGAAAAAAGAAAACTCGGTTGATGAGAAAATTCGAGTAGAACCATTTTTTGGTTATGATGTAATGCACGATACTCTTGGTAAAAGAAATATTTTAGATAATGGTAGTGGAATTCATGTTTCATTAGGGGTACTTGGAACCTTTATTGGACTGGCGATTGGACTTTCTGGTTTAAATATGGCAAACCCTGATCTATTGAGAGAGGGTGTTTCTGGCCTAATAGGTGGAATGAAGACAGCTTTCTACACATCTGTTTTAGGTGTGGTTTTATCCATTGTTTGGATTCTATTAGATAGCATGATTACTCGTAAAAGAAATGAAGATATTGAGTGGCATATCAATAAGCTTCATTATTTTCTTAATGCTGACGATGAGGAAATTTTCTTGAATCGTCTTGAGAAAATTCAACAGCAGCAAACTGAACAGATGAAAACGTTATTAACGGATGCCTTGGAAAAAGCGATGGTACCTTTTGTCCGAACTATTGAAAAAGGGAATCAAGAAATTTCACAGCAAATGAAAGAGCAACATGAAACATCCCTTGAGCATCTGCATCTTATGAAAAATCAAAGTGAGGACATGGCTAACCGAATAATGGATGGAGTAAGTGAGTCAATGAATGAATCGATTCATGAGTTCTCTCAAGTACTTCGTTTAGCTCAAGAAAATCAGGGTCGAATGAATTCATTATTAGAAAATACAGTAGAACAATTTAATCAAGCTGCCGAATCAAATTCAAACATGATCCATAAAACAGAAAACATGGTTTCCACATTTACTAATCTTTCAGAACAAATGGACGAAACACAGCGTAATTATGCATCTGCTCAAGAAAACTTATTAAATGCTGTCAATGACATAGGAAATATACAATCAATGATGGTTGAACATACAGCGACGCAAAAGGAAATGATTTCTCATCAGCAGAGCTTTATGTCTAAATCAGATGAACTGGTGAATCAGTTCGTGGCTTTTGGAGACCGCATGGCAGAAGTCCAAAATTCAATGATTGAGACTTTAGTTGAAAAAACCGACCTGGTTTCAAAACGATTCGAAGATCTATCAAACGAGCTTGTTGAAGCTTCCAATAATCAAAAAGAAGCTTCGAAAGATTCAGCTGAATTTATGGAGAGAGCAAAAGTTGCAATTGCCGAGCTTGTCCCATTGAGCGAATCTCTAACGACTACAATCAATGGTTTAAGTGAATTAGCAGAATCAATTGTGGAAATGAAGGATATGCAAGAAGAAATGATTCCGAAGCTAGACTCTTGGAATACAGCATTAGTTGAAGATATGCGTAGATTTATGACAGTAACTTCTGATCACTTAAATGGAGTTACACAGCAGACACGATACTCGAGAGAACAGTGGGAATCTGCTGCCAAGCATTTTGAATCCATCAAAGATGAACTTAATTCTACCATGATCAGCTTTAAAGATAATATGAATCAAGGTGTAAGCGAGACTTTTAAATTATTTGATGAAGAATTACGTGAGGCGGTTGTTCATTTCAAATTAATGGGTGAACAATATAGAAACTCGGTAGAACATTTAACGGAGTATGTCAATCAGATTGAAGAGAAGGTTGAGCAAGGCGTATGAGAAGAAGGCGGAAAGAAACAAATTACTGGATGAGTTACGCAGATTTAATGAGCGCGATGTTGATGGTATTTGTTTTGTTACTATCTGTGATTATTCTTGATTATAAAAGTGATATGGATGAAAAGCAGCGTCAGATAGATGCGGTAACAAATGTGAAAAATAATATAATTGCAGATTTAACTGAGGAATTTAAAGGGTCTAACATGAATATTGAAGTTGACCCTCAGACGGGAGCTATAAGATTTCCAGGGAATATCTTATATGAAGTCAATTCTTCTGAACTTTCACCAGAAGGAATCAAGTTTTTAAGAGAATTCGTGCCTAAGTACTTCGGAATCATTTTACAGGACAAATTTAGCGAGGATATATCCTCCATTATTGTTGAAGGGCATACAGATAAAGCTGGAAGTTACTTATATAATTTGGATTTATCACAAGCTCGGGCTTTTTCTGTTGTCCAAGAAATTTATGACGAAAACTTTGTGGACTTTCCTGAAAAGGATCTTTCTAAAGACTACTTAACTTCAAATGGTCGATCGTTTATGGTACCTATCAATAATCCTGACGGTACTTATAACCCTGATAAATCAAGACGAGTGGAATTCTTATTTCGTTTAAAAGAAGATGAACGAATTGAAGAGCTTCAAAAGTTGGTGAGTGAAGATTGAGATATTTTTATAAACCAATTCTTATTACTGAATGGGTTGACCAAGAAATTAAAGAGAGACGTAGGTTACCTTTCAATACAGAAAAATTCAGATCCTTAATTGCGGAACTTGAAGTTCAAACAAAAATATTGTTGGAAGAGTCCTTTAATCGTTTTAAAACTTGGCTGGATAGACTTAGTCCTGAAAAGCTGCTAGCTTTTACTTTTATCATTCCAAAAATCAAAAACCTGATGGCGGTTCAATACCTCGTTCATAAGTTAAATCTCTTTTCTAAAAAAGACATGCGTGTGTTTGACTACGCCCTTCATAGTTCATATCACAACAATGTGTTCGATGAGACCTGGGAAATTGCAAAGGAAGCTTATAGCGGGAGAAAAGAATCTATAACTTTAGGTTGGTCTAAAGATAAAATTCTGTTGTGGGATCTTCTTATGGAAGATGGAAGACCGATCAGTAAACAAATACATCAATATGCGTCCAGTTATGAATTTGATAAGCTAATAGAATTTTTAATGGTAGAAAAAGGCCATCTTTTTTACCAAGATTTATTATTTAACATGTTTGTTAATGGAACAACATCTTTATATAAAGCCTATCAAACTGAATTTATTGAGTATTTTAGAAGAGCGGATAACACCAAACGTCAAATGTTGGCGGAAGGGTTTATTCGTTCTCAATCGTGTTATGAAGTCACTGAAATTAGTGATGAGATCTTTAGTAAACTCCAAACTCATGTGAAGTCTCCGATGAAGTGGTCTGATGTAAAGCAAAAAGAAAAAGACGAGTTTCATAGCTGGTATATGTCTAAAGAACTTTTTGATTTCTTTGGTGAAAATCGAGAAGGTGGAGAACGCTTTAAATACTGGAAGAAATACTCGCGGAGAATTCAACGGCTCATACATTTACCTCATGATGCAACGATTTTCATGTACTTTAGTGATGTAGTAATCATTGAAAAAATGACTGGAGGAGCTATATATATTTATGACAGAAGCTGGTTCGATGACAAATTCGATGTAAAGGTTTCGATTTACGAACAACATTATAACCCGAATAGACCTGTACCGGGACCCTATAAAATTAATAGGAATGCTTTTATGGATACTACACTTAGTCACGATGAAGGTAGAATTAAACATTATCAAGGATGGCAAGAGGATGTTGATGAATACTTAAGAGATAAATTAGGTTGGGATGTGTAAAAGATGGTCAGGATTTTTCAACGATTCCAAACAAAAAGTTAGAGATGTCGTTTCATTCAAATGGAACGGACATCTTTTTTCGCCTTTTTTAGTCAGGGGGAAGGAACGTGATGAAATCCAAATGCCCATTCCCCCAGACGAATATGGAGCCTATTTCGGTATACAGGTTCAACAGAGTATGTCATTTATGAAGGGTTGTCCGAGACACAGTATTTTGAAGGCGGGAGATTGACTGTCCAGTCCTACTTTGATATTTTACATGATCGCGTAACAATTCAAGATGATCTAGAGCAAGAGATTTTTGCTGGAGACGAACTAGATTTAAAAGAAGATCTTTCTGCTTTAGGTCTCCCAATAGTTGAAGAGCACCTGCAGGTTTTTATTCAAATGACTGGGTTATCAGGTAAGCAGCCTGAATTCAAAGTGACAATGAAAGACACAAAAGGTGAGAATGTTGAATTCGAATGGGATATTGAAGGCCCTTTCTTAAGAAAAGAAGATGAAGTTAAATTGCTTTCAGAGGGAATATGGCAATTATATCAAGTCATTCATTCTGAAATAGAAGATCCGTATGAAAAAATTGCTCGCGTCCAGCACCTGGCAAAGAAATATCATTTTATACTAGATGACTTTCTAACAAGAGAAAAATATACCTTTGTTGAAGAAATCGAACTTGAACCCAAACTATTAGATGACGATACGCTAAAGCTTGAGATTAAAACAGATGATGCCATTGCAGATCAATTAGTCGAGCAAAATCAGTTAAATGCTAGTATCAAAAAGGGTGATACAAGGCAACGTGTAAGGTTTGCGCCTAAAGTAGTTGAGGATATAAGAAAAATCAAGCAAAAACAAGTTTTAAGAGGGGAAGAAATCGCTCAATTTGCTGAAAATCCACACGCCTTCTATGGAGGCGATACGTTCACATTTAATCTTGAAGACTTTTCTGAGCGAGTAAAGGGCTATATAGTCATTCAACGGGTGCGCTATTCAGTAGTAAATGGAAAACGTGTTTGGTTTAATACAGAGTCAGGTGAGCCGGTTGAAATGGATGAAGGTGAAATGCGTGATCAGGTTACCCGCGAACCGGATAAACTCTTTTACAAACAAAACAATACATACTTTTATTTAGACAAAAAAGCAAAGCAAGAACTAGGGTTTGTGGACCAGGAGGAAAAACAAACCAAAGAGAAGATTGCTCTGGAGATTCTAAAAAATGAAGATGAATTGGAATATAGCAAAGCTGGAACTGGTGAAAGACGGTACAAATCCTATCCAATACCAGAGGGATTAAAAGCCAATTTGTTTGACTATCAAAAAGAAGGGTTCTTTTGGATGGCTAGTCTTGCTGAAGCAGGGAGCAATGGATTATTGGCAGATGACATGGGGTTAGGAAAGACGATGCAAGTAATCACTTTCTTACTTCATAGGGAGAATCAGGATCAACTTGCACCTACCTTAATCGTATTGCCTAAAGCACTTATCAATAACTGGAAGAATGAGATTGCAAAGTTTGCTCCATCGCTATCTCCATTTGTGTATATCCATAGTGGACCATCACGCCATCGGACGAAAGCAGAGCTAGAAAAAGAGAATATCATATTAACTACATATGACACATTAAAGGGTGATCAGTTCGTTTTTGGACAAGTAGATTTTCAGAACCTAATAACGGATGAAGCTCAGAATGCAAAGAACTATGGCTCTGCTCGATCATTAGCGTTACGTGCCATGAAAGCACAGTTCAGACTCGCCATGACTGGGACTCCGGTAGAAAACTCACTCGAAGAACTTTGGGCTATCATGGACTTTGTGGAACCTGGTGCATTTTCTTCGCTGGCAGATTTCAGAAAGCAATATGTGAAAGAGGTGAATACAGAGAAGTTACGTGCATTGTTGCAGCCATATTATCTTCGAAGAACCAAAAGTGAGGTCCTTGCAGACAAGTTACCAACAAAGCACATTAAGGAGCCGTACTATCTTAGCGCCTCACGTATACAACAGCAATTAGCTGCATCCATTGTTTCTGCCAGAAGCGGTAACCAAGCAAATATGTTAACGGCCTTAATGAATTTAAGACAAGCATATGGACATCCATCAGCAGTTAATGATGATATAGAACCATTAGTAAAGCACTCTCCCAAACTTGAGAAAGTATTAGAACTACTGGGAACGATCCAGAAACAGCAGGAAAAAGTATTGATATTTACGGAGTTCCGAAAGCTACAATCTATTTTGAAAGTGGAAATCACTAGGAAATTTAAAATCCATGTTCCTATTATTGATGGGAGTACAGATAATAGGGCGGGCGTGGTAGAAGAATTTAATAAATTAGAAGGTTTCCAAGTAATGATTTTGTCTCCTAAAGCAGCAGGTGTTGGACTCACCATTACAAGTGCTAACCACGTAATTCACTTTACACGATGGTGGAATCCAGCTGTTGAAAATCAAGCGACTGACCGGGCTTATCGAATTGGCCAAGAGAGAGATGTATATGTATATCATTTAATTACACAAGATCCAGGAAACTTTCCGAATGGAACAGTAGAGGAAATCATGCATCAGATTCTGATTGATAAGTCAGAGTTGGCAGAGGATGTTATAGTGCCATTTAATACGAAGAAGATGCAGAGTGAAGTTTGGGAGAGTGTTAGGAAGTAAACGAAGGGACATGGGTGGTGACTGTACTTAGAAACAATTGAGAATATATGGGCTAGAAGGAGGAGGATTGGTATTATGCTATCCTTTTTTTTCATTGCCCTATTTGCAATTTGAAATAAGCTTTATCCTATATCTTTTTATCTTTTACCAAATGGACTCAAACAAGAATAATCGCGGCTCTTCCCTTAACTATTTTGGTACCGGAGTGAGACACGAGAACCGTTCCTTTGTCTCCAAAAATATCCTGTTCAGAGGGCACATCACTTCTTTACTAATATTAGCCCTTTTAAAGGAAAAAGCCTCTGAACGTAAACAGAGGCTCAAGGACTTAAATTTATATTAATCAACTGGTTAAAATTTATTATAATAAGGGTGTTATTTGCAAAAAAACTACCGGAGTAAACGCTATTCATATTATATTGTGGAGTGCTTACGTGGTAATGAATTCTCTGACGAACCTATAAACAAATTTAGAGAGCAAATTTTTGAGAGTAAAATAAATGAAGAAAGACTGGGGGATAGGAGGAATATTTTCTAGATAAACTGTTTTTGACATCCTTAAATTTCCGAAAGTTGACGGTATTGCCTGTCCAGAATTAGTCGATTATAATGTCCGTATATAATTCGAAACATTTCGACATTTATTCTGGAGAAAGGAAAAGACGTCCCCCATAAATGTATAACTGCGCCAACAGTTATACGGGAGACGTCCCACCAAAAAAGTATATGGTTATTGTATCAGATTATCAGCTGATTGAAAACATACTTACTGGAGTTTTTAGTTAGGGGTGCGGGGAGGATTCCTTCCCATGCTGCGGGAAAAACATGTTGGTTAGAGGTACTAAGAATCGAAAAGCCAAGGATCATACAGGACAGAGTAAAACATATAACATCAGAAGAATGCAGTGTACCAATTGTGGTACCATCCATCATGAATTACCAGATTTATTGATTCCTTATAAACGCTATGAGGCTGAATGTATCGAAGACGTTCTTACGAACCTTCCACCCACATTGTTGCGGCCGATGATTCGACTCTTTCTAGATGGCAGGTCTGGTTTCATCAATTTGTGAATTATTGGATCGGCTGTTTGAATTCCATCATGGTCAGGACCAGTCAGGGAAATATCCCCCAGGATTTCACGTCCAAATGTTCTGGGAACGCACTTCAAAAGATAGGACGATTGGTAGGAGATGCCAATGGATGGCTGACAAGAATTGTCCGGCCTATCGCAAATATTAATTTATGGATACACACCCGTTCTGCATTCATTGTCCAATAACTCCTGATTTACACTCGTGATAGACACAGAGAGGAGAGTGTATCATGAGGGAACATAAGAAATCGGAAGAATTGGCAGTGCAGCGTTTTCAGCTGATATCCCCTTTATTGGCAGAGGGGCTTGACGCTGGGAAAGTAAAGGAACTAAGAGACCAAATAGCGAAGGCCAGTGGTCTTTCAGAAAGAACCATCAGACGGTATTTGGCTCAATTTCAGGAAGATGGGTTTGTGGGACTGAAGCCGCAAGGAAGAAAAGGTGCTCGAAAGTCTGAAGCTATCCCTCCTCATGTATTGGAACAGGCAATCCTTCTGCGCAAGGAAGTGCCTAGCCGGAGCGTAGCTCAAATCATACAGATACTCGAGTGGGAAGGGTTGGCTGAACCAGGGCAGATCAAAAGGTCAACGCTCCAGGAAAAGCTCACCGAAAAAGGTTACAGCACACGGCATATGCGACTCTACTCCCAGACAGGAGTAGCTGCCAGGAGATTTCAGAAGCGACATCGTAACCAACTCTGGCAATCAGATATCAAGTATGGTCCTTACCTGCCAATTGGTCCGAATGGAATGAAGAAACAAGTATATCTTGTCGCCTTTATCGACGACGCCACTAGGTTTGTGCTTCACGCAGCTTTCTATCCTACTTTGGATTCAAGGATCATTGAAGATGCCTTTCGGCAGGCCATACAAAAGTATGGTGTTCCAGAAGCCGTTTATTTTGATAATGGAAAGC
>NZ_BAUW01000041.1 GCF_000517385.1 Mesobacillus boroniphilus JCM 21738
AGCAAAGGTTTCTTGCATCGACGCCCAGAAGCGACTTTAATAATATAACATTTACTAACTGTATAAGTCAATAACTTTTTTAAAAACTCTTAATTAGATGTTGTTGTCTCGTTACTGACTTTGAAAATTATATCAGGCAAATTATTTTAATGCAATACTTTTTAATAACTTTCTATAAACTATCTAGTTTTTTAGCATCCCCTCTTCCTGGATCCAAAAAGACAATGCCTGTTCAGCCATTTTGCATGCAATACAAAACTTAAGAAGAAACAAAAGCCAGCATGAATAGCCGGCTTATTGGATGATTTCCTCGATATGCAAGTACCTGTTCTTTTCCAAAGGAAGAATCTGGTCTGTTTCTAGCAATTTAACCAACGGCCTTGCCGGATTCTTTTCTTCTACAAAAATGATTTCAGCTGCCTGTCCATCTGAAAGCCGGATTTTCGTGCCAACTGAATAATTCATTATTGCGGAACTCAATGCCTTCAGGACGGTAATGTCGAATTCTCCAAATAGCTCCTCATTAATAATCTCGATCACTTTAAATGGAGAGTGTTTTGGCTTATAAATTCTTTCCGATGTCATTGCATGGAAGGAATCAGCTACAGCAAGGATTTTTGCAAAAGGATGAATCCGGTTTGCCTTTTCACCAAATGGATAGCCGCTGCCATCCATTCTTTCATGGTGATGAAGAATCGCAATTTTTGTTGCCTCCTTCAACAATGAACTATTCTTTACCATTTGATAGCTGTAAGTAGGGTGCTTTTTGATTTCTTCAAATTCTTCTACTGTCAGAGTCGTGTTCTTATTTAGAAGTGTTGGACTGACTTTTGCCATGCCGCAGTCCGATAAACATCCAGCCAGTGCAATCTGGGTTATATCCCCTTTGCTGTAATTCAGCTTTTTGGCGATGAAGGCACTGATAATTCCTAAAGCCAATGGATGGTCGTATATGTATTCTGCTTTTGTTGAATAATGATGGAGATTGAATATATCTGACGAAGTCATTTCAGCCTGCTCAATCAATGGGACAATAATGGTCCTTAATTTAGCAATGTCGATCTGCATTCCTGATTGCCAGGAGATAAACTCTCTTTTAAAGTTCTGTCTCGCCTGTAAAAACAAGTCGATAAAAGTTTCTCCACCCTCATTAGGCTTCAATCCGGATTTCTTATCACTGCCTGTTGAAGGTGCAAGCAAAGGCATCCCATTCACTAACGTTTTTTCAACATCCACTTCTTTAACCAAAAAAACTTTCAGTATATCGATTAGATGCTCAGACAATACTGTTTTTTTGTTCATGATAGGTCTATTGGTTTTACTTAGTACATCATCAGTAAGGATACAGCCCTCTTTAAGATTGTCTACAAGTACGCGCAAGGCTTTCCACCCCGGAATTTTAATTTTCTTACAATTATTTTACTTTATTTTACCAAAAAAGAGGAACACATTTTTGTGTTCCTCTCAAAAAGTTTATTCTTCTCCCTCTTCAGCTGGTGTTTCAGTCACTTCTGCTTCTTCACTGCCAACTTCTTCAGGATCCAATGTTACTTCAGCATTTTCATTTTCATCTAGTTCGAGGTCTTCAGGTTTCTCTTCTTCCTTATCGACTTTAGCCACTGTCGCAACATATTCATTTTCCGCTTTATTAAGGTTGATTAATTTTACCCCTTGCGTATTACGTCCTGTCATTGAGATAGAGCTTACAGGGATCCGGATCAGGACACCGCCTGTTGTGATCAGCATGAGGTCTTCCTCACCAGTCACGACTTTCATCGTTACAAGGTCGCCGTTTTTATCAGTGATGTTACATGTCTTGATTCCTTTCCCGCCGCGTCCTTGCCTTCTGTATTCTTCAGATGGAGTTCGCTTGCCGTATCCGTTCTTCGTTACAACGAGGATTTCAGCACTTTCTTCAAGGACTTCCATGCCGACAACTTCATCGTCTCCAGACAAGCTGATACCCTTTACTCCGGTAGCAGTACGGCCCATAGAACGGACATCAGTTTCAGGGAAACGGATCAATAAGCCGTTCTTCGTACCGATAATCATTTCTTTGCTGCCGTCTGTCATTCGGACAGAGATCAATTCATCACCTTCACGCAGGTTCAGGGCAATCAAACCATTGTTGCGGATATTCGCAAATGATGAGAGTGGTGAACGTTTTGAAATTCCTTCTTTCGTTGTGAAGAACAGGAACCAGTCATCCACGAATTCTTCAACCGGAATGATGGCGTTGACCCATTCGCCCTTCTCGATTTCCAATAGGTTGATGATCGGGATTCCCTTCGCTGTCCTGCTGAATTCTGGGATTTCGTAACCCTTCGAACGATACACCTTACCCTTATTTGTAAAGAACAGGATGGTATCGTGCGTTGAAGTGGTGATCAGATGTTCTACAAAATCATCTTCATTCGTTCCCATACCCTGGATTCCGCGTCCTCCGCGACGCTGCGCTCTATATGTAGATACAGGCAGGCGCTTAACGTAGCCATTATGTGTAAGAGTAATAACGATATTTTCACGAGGAATCAAGTCTTCATCCTCGATCATTTCCAAACCGCCCGAAACGATTTCCGTACGGCGCTCATCGTTGAAGCGCTCTTTGATTTCAGTAAGCTCTTCACGGATGATTTCAAGCACCTTTTCATTATCAGCAAGGATTGCTTTTAATTCCGAGATCAGCTGCATAAGATTTTGGAATTCTTCTTCGATCTTTTCGCGCTCCAAGCCTGTAAGCCTTTGTAGACGCATATCAAGGATTGCCTGTGCTTGCTTTTCAGATAACTTGAACTGTGTCATCAATCCTTCTCTAGCGATATCCGTCGTGCGTGAGCTTCTGATCAGGCTGATGACCGCATCAAGGTTATCAAGCGCGATTCGCAGTCCTTCGAGAATATGGCACGTGCTTCAGCCTTCCTAAGTTCAAACTCTGTGCGGCGTCTAATGACGATACCTGATGGTCAAGATAGTACTCAAGGCATTGCTTAAGGTTCAGAACCTTCGGCTGTCCATCGACTAAAGCAAGAAGGTTGATGCCAAAGCTAGTCTGCAATGCAGTTTGTTTATAAAGGTTGTTTAAAAGGACATTGGCATTCGCATCCTTGCGAACTTCAATGACAATCCTCATACCCTTACGGTCAGATTCATCCCGGAGGTCTGTAATGCCGTCAAGTCTCTTGTCACGGACTAATTCAGCGATTTTCTCAATCAGCTTGGCTTTATTGACCTGGTAAGGAAGTTCCCTGACGATGATAACTTCCTTGCCGTTTGATTTCTGTTCGATCTCAACCTTCGCACGCAGGGTAATTGAACCGCGGCCAGTCTCATAAGCTTTACGGATGCCGCTGCGCCCTAATATCATTCCCGCTGTCGGGAAGTCAGGTCCTGTGATGATCTCCATCAATTCCATGATCGTCATGTCAGGATCCTTACTGATTGCCAATACGCCATCTATAACCTCGCCAAGCTGGTGGGGAGGGATATTGGTAGCCATTCCAACCGCGATACCGGAAGTACCGTTGACGAGCAGGTTCGGAAACCTTGAAGGCATGACAATCGGTTCTCTTTCAGAACCGTCATAGTTGTCCTGATAGTCAATTGTATCTTTATTGATGTCACGCAATAGTTCCATCGAAATTTTCGACATACGTGCTTCTGTGTAACGCATCGCTGCTGCCGCGTCGCCATCGACAGAACCGAAGTTCCATGTCCATCGACAAGCATGTAACGGTAGTTAAAATCCTGTGCCATACGGACCATTGTGTCGTATACAGCAGAGTCACCGTGCGGGTGATACTTACCGATTACTTCACCGACGATCCTCGCTGATTTTTTGTATGCCTTGTCTGAATGCATGCCAAGATCATGCATCGCGTACAGAATCCTTCTATGTACCGGCTTCAAGCCGTCACGGACATCTGGTAAAGCACGTGCCACGATAACACTCATGGCATAATCCAGGAAGGATGAACGCATTTCCTGGCTAATATTAATCTCTTTTACACGTGGATTTGGTGTTTCAGACATTTAAGAGAGACCTCCTTTAGGAACTCTGTTCAGCATGGCCATGTATGGGGGAAACGCTCTGCGCGGCCCCTGGCCATTTCAGAAAAAGCAGGATAGAGGCAGAACCTACTATCCTGAGCATATATTATTAAATATCCAGGTTCTTTACATAAAGTGCATTTTGCTCGATGAAATTTCGTCGAGGCTCTACCTTATCACCCATCAGGATTTCAAAAGTTTCATCCGACTCGATTGCATCTTCAAGGCTAACCTGAAGCAGTGTTCTTGTTTCAGGATTCATTGTTGTCTCCCATAACTGCTCAGGATTCATCTCACCGAGACCCTTATAGCGCTGGATGCCCGGCTTCGGCTGCTGTGGAAGCTCCGCGAGAATCTGTTCAAGCTGCTTGTCATTATAAGCATATTCGATTTTTTTGCCCTGCTGGATTTTGTATAAAGGCGGCTGGGCAATATAAATGTATCCTGCTTCAAGGATTTTTCTCATATATCGGTAGAAAAACGTCAATAACAGAGTTCGGATATGGGCACCGTCGACATCGGCATCGGTCATGATGACGATTTTTTGGTAACGAGCTTTTGAAAGATCAAAATCTTCGCCGATTCCTGTGCCGATCGCTGTAATGATCGCTCTTACCTCATTATTGGATAAAATTTTATCAAGACGTGATTTTTCAACGTTCAGGATTTTTCCGCGCAGTGGCAGGATTGCCTGGAAGTGCCGGTCACGGCCCTGCTTGGCTGATCCACCCGCAGAGTCACCCTCAACCACATATATTTCACTGATTGACGGGTCTTTTGAAGAGCAGTCAGCCAGTTTGCCTGGCAAGCCCGAAATTTCAAGCGCGCTCTTTCTTCTAGTCAGCTCACGTGCCTTTTTCGCCGCAAGTCTTGCTCTTGCTGCCATGAGTCCTTTGTCGACAATTTTTCTGGCAACATTAGGGTTCTCAAGCATGAATTTTTCAAAGTGGTCGGAAAAGAGTGTGTCAGTTACCGTACGGACCTCTGAGTTCCCGAGTTTTGTTTTCGTCTGTCCCTCGAACTGTGGATCAGGATGCTTGACTGAAACGATTGCCGTCAAACCTTCACGAACGTCTTCTCCGGAGAGATTTGAGTCACTTTCCTTGAAGATTCCATGTTTACGGGCATAATCATTGATTACACGCGTCAAAGCTGTTTTGAAGCCGAATTCGTGTGTACCGCCTTCATAAGTGTGGATATTGTTCGCGAATGAATAGATATTCCCTGTGAAGCCGTCGTTATATTGGATAGCGACCTCAATAGTAATCCCTTCTTTTTCACCCTCGATAAAGATCGGTTCTTCATGAAGGACTTCCCTGGTACGGTTTAAATGCTCAACATAAGATTTAATTCCGCCCTCGTAATAATACTCATTCTTCTTGCCTTCTCCGCGCTTATCCTCAATCGTGATCTTGATTCTCTTATTCAGGAAAGCAAGTTCACGCAGACGGTTTGCGAGTGTATCGTAATCATATTCCAATGTTTCTGTGAAAATTTCCGGGTCAGGCTTGAAGTGGACAGTCGTTCCCGTCCGGTCAGTCTCATCTATGACCTTCAGAGGGTCACCAACAGCGCCTCGTTCGAATTTTTGATAATGTACTTTGCCGTCACGATGAACAAATACTTCAAGATAAGTAGACAGGGCATTAACAACGGAAGCACCAACACCGTGCAGACCTCCGGAAACCTTATAGCCTCCGCCGCCGAATTTACCACCGGCGTGCAGTACTGTCATGATGACCTCAACCGCTGGCCTTCCCATCTTTTCGTGGATACCAACAGGGATTCCACGGCCATTATCATGAACTGTGATACTATTGTCCTCTTCGATGATGACATTAATCTCGTCACAGTAGCCGGCTAGTGCTTCATCTATACTATTATCAACGATTTCCCATACAAGATGGTGCAAGCCTTTTCCACTCGTTGATCCGATATACATCCCTGGACGTTTACGTACAGCTTCCAGGCCCTCAAGCACTTGTATCTGGTTTTCATCGTACGCTTGTCCTTGCGTGGATTGTTCCTCCATTGCCATATCGATCACCTACACTTTCATTTTCACTCAACTTTTTTATAAAATTTAGTTATTAGCTATTTCCGCATATATCGTTGTTTTTCGACAATTTTTGCGAATACGCCGATCTATTAAAATTCCTGTACGGATAATTTTTGGGAGCGTTTCTTTAATGTTCCTGATGCAAGTGGGGAATAATATATTTGATTTCCTGTTACCACGATTGACTTGACTGTTCCTTTGGCCAAATAAATAATCTGCTGGTCCTGGCGCGTTATGAACTCTTCCATGAACGGAGAAGAACTGGCGCTTTCGATATCTAATATAGCTATAATATCTTTTGTCCTTAAAAGGACTTCTTCACCAACATGCAAATACATGTAGTCCACCTCATTGGATTCTTGACATTTCGCCGGTCTTCACGTTATAAGTGGCTGCTTCCCTTAAAGTCTGATGGTCGATTCCATCCACACTTGTTGTGGTGACAAATGTTTGAACTTTGCCCTGGATGGTATTCAATAAATGGGATTGGCGATAGTCATCTAACTCAGACAGGACATCATCAAGCAGCAAGATTGGAAATTCCCCAATTTCTGAATTGATCAATTCGATTTCTGCCAACTTTACCGAAAGTGCCGTCGTCCTCTGCTGGCCCTGGGAACCAAATGTATGGACATCGCGGCCATTCACTAAAAATTGCAGGTCATCCCTGTGCGGCCCGAACATGGTGGTGCCGCGATCAATTTCCCTTGTCTTTATTTTAGCAAATTTTTCTTCGTACACTGCTATCATTTTCGACAAATCATGATCTTCTGATACGTCTGCGGAAGGTTTATACACGATTTTCAATTCCTCAAGCCCTCTGGATATGCCTTGATGGATCGGCAATGCCCATTGTTCAAGCAAATGAAGGAATTCAAAACGCTTCACAATGATCCTGCAGCTGCCTGGATAAACTGTTCCGTCAGGATATCGAGCATGGTATGGTCACTTGTTTTTTTGATTTGCAGCTGTTTCAAATAATGGTTACGCTGCTGGAGAATTTTGTTGTACTGTCCCATATCATGCAAATAAATCGCAGAAACCTGTCCTATTTCCATATCGATAAATCGTCTTCTTACTTGAGGGCTCCCTTTTACCAGGTTAAGGTCCTCAGGCGCAAACATGACGACATTCATATTGCCGATATACTGGCTAAGCTTCCGCTGTTCGAGATGATTGACTTTGGCCTTCTTGCCTTTTTTCGATATGACAAGCTGCATTGGCAATGATCCGTTGCTTTTTTTAATCCGTCCTTCTATTTTAGCATATTCCTCTTCCCAGCGAATCAAATCTTTATCATTGGAAGTACGGTGCGATTTTGCCATTGCCAATACATAGATGGACTCCATGACATTCGTTTTTCCCTGGGCATTCTCCCCGAGGATGACATTGACCTTATTTTCAAATGTCGCCTCTAATCCCTGATAATTCCGGTAATTCCGTAATTGCAGTTCCTCTATATACATGAACAGTTCATCCTCTGGATTATTGCGTTATGCTGAACTCGCCAAAACCAGGAATCGATACCTGGTCTCCGGAACGAAGCTTCCTTCCTCTTCGCTGATCTTGTTCACCATTGATAAAAACATCATGTTCACTTAAAAACCACTTTGCCATTCCGCCTGATTGAATTACATCGGCAAGTTTCAGGAATTGGCCAAGCGTGATATATTCCGTATCAATTTTTATTTCCTCATTCACATTTCTCACCCTTTTCTTCCAAAAGGACTTAATGCTTTATTTTACTAAATTTTTTCCATAGAAACAAATTTTCTTATTAAAAGAAAAGCGTAAACGCCTTGGTCAGCCCCGACAAGCGCTGGAGGGCCGACCAGTGAAGTCGTTTTTTGACTTCATTGGTCGGACCGAAATCGAAAAGTATAGCCGACTGCCAAGAAACGCAGAAACTGGAGACTCCGCCGTCAGAAGCGCTTTTTGCTTCTGACGGCGGAGTTGAAGTTTCGGAGTTTCTAGGAGGCGACACTAGACAAGCGACTCGAGGGGCTAGGCGCTGGAGCTGGACAATTCTCGAAGTAAATTTATCACTTTCTTCTCTTATAGAAAAAAAACCACCAGCAAAAAACTGGTGGCGTTAAGGAATTAGTAAGTCCTTACCGGCAGGATTAGCTGCAGGATGGAGTCGTCGTGTAGCGGACGGATGACGAATGGTCTCATTGCGCCTGTGAAGCTGATTTGGATTTCTGTTCCTTCCAATGCTTTCAGGGCATCCATCATGTACTTCGCGCTGAATGAAATTTTCAGGTCTTCCCCATCGATTGATTGGCTTTGGATTTCTTCTACAACAGTACCGATTTCCGGTGTGTTTGACGAAACCTCGATTGCGCCGCCTTCGATTGTGGAAAACTTAACGACATTATTTCTTCCCTCTCTGGCTAGCAGGGATGCACGATCGATCGCCTGAAGGAATTCCTTCGTGTTTACGACTACATCTGTTTTACTCTCAGTCGGAATCAATCTTCCTGTGTCAGGGTAATTTCCTTCGAGCAGCCTTGAGAAGAATAGTAAATGTTTCGCTTTAAACAATACCTGGTTTTCTGTAATGACGATATCCACTGATTCTGAGCTGTCATCAAGGATTTTGCTCAATTCTGTCAAACTTTTACCCGGAATGACCACATTATAGCTGCCAGTGTTTTCTGCCTCGAGTTTCGCTTTTCTCAATGCAAGCCTGTGGCTATCTGTTGCAATACAGATCAATTCATTGTTTTCGACCTTCCAGTTTACACCTGTCAAGATTGGGCGTGTTTCTGAGGTGGACACTGAAAAGACAGTCTGGCGGATCAGGCCTTTCAATAAGTCTGTAGGAATTTTGAATACATGCTCTTCCGAAATTTGCGGAAGATGTGGATATTCCTCAGCATCAAGGCCATTTAGGTTAAATTCTGATTTCCCAGAACGGATAACGGTCTGCAGATTGTGATGGACTTCGATTTCTACTGTATCTGTAGGAAGCTTTTTAACGATTTCACTAAAGAAACGCGCCTGCAAAACAATGGATCCTGGCTGTTTGATTTCAACGATCTCATCTCCATCTTCTTCTCTGGGGATGAAAGATTCGATCGAAATATCAGAATCGCTGCCTGTAAGAGTTACTCCCTCTTCGTTAGCACCAATCTTAATACCAGTCAAAATTGGAATTGTTGTTCTGCTTGTCACTGCCTTCATTACGTCTTGGACGCTTTGAAGCAATGAATCACGCTGGATAATAAATCTCATTTTTCAGCCTCCGTTTAGGAATAATTTTTTCTTTAATGCATATATTAATATGTTTTAAAAAATAGTAGAAGTACTAGTAGGGCCTGTGGATTTGTGGATAAGTCGGTTTGTTCAAAGGAAACACAGCCTATCCACATGTGGATAGGCTGTGCGTAACCAACGGAGAGTTATTCACATTTTCCTAAACCCTTAATTGTTCATTTATATCTTTCAACTGTTTTTGCAGGTTCATATCTACTGAAATCATTTTAGATATTTTTTCATGGGCATGGATGACTGTTGTATGGTCACGGCCCCCGAATTCTTCGCCGATCTTGGGCAGAGAGAAATCTGTCAGCTCTCTTGATAAGTACATGGCGATTTGCCTAGGATATGCTACAGATTTCGTCCTTTTCTTCGCTTTAAAGTCCTCCAGCTTCACATTGAAATGCTGTCCGACAACCCTTTGGATGTCGAGAATCGTGATAACTTTCGGCTTTGAGCTAGGGATAATATCCTTGAGGGCTTCAGCTGTCAGGTCCGCATTGATATCCTTATTGATAAGTGAAGAATAAGCGACGACACGAATCAAAGCTCCCTCAAGTTCACGGATGTTGGAGTCGATTTGGTTTGCGATATAAAGCATAGCCTCATTGGGAATATCCAGGCCTTCTGCTTTAGCTTTTTTACGAAGGATCGCAATCCGAGTTTCAAGGTCTGGCGGAGTGATATCCGTAATCAAACCCCATTCGAAGCGAGATCTCAGCCTGTCTTCAAGTGTTGGAATTTCTTTAGGCGGACGGTCACTTGAGATGACAATCTGCTTGCTTTCCTCATGCAATGTATTGAATGTATGGAAAAATTCTTCCTGAGTCTGTTCTTTTCCCGCCAGGAACTGAATATCATCAATGAGCAGGACATCGACATTTCGGTATTTATTGCGGAAATCCCCCGCTTTGTTGTCCCTGATAGAGTTGATGAATTCATTCGTGAACTTTTCAGAAGACAAATAAACCACCTTGGCATTCGGATTATGATCCTGGACGTAGTGGCCGATTGCGTGCATCAAGTGGGTTTTGCCAAGTCCTACGCCCCCATAAATGAATAAAGGGTTATAGGCTTTTGCCGGCGCTTCAGCTACTGCAAGCGACGCCGCGTGGGCGAAACGGTTGCCTGAACCAATGACAAAAGTATCGAATGTATACTTGGGATTCAGCATGCTGACAGGCAGATCCGGAATATCATCTTCTTTTTACTCTTCTTGGCGGCAATGGAATGTCGAGATCTTCTTCGTTCTGATTCTGGGGAATAATGAATTTTACAGAAAGCTCTTCACCAGTGATTTCATACAATATACCGCTGATTAACTGGGAATAACGTTCTTCCAGCCAGTCACGGGCAAACTCATTCGGGGCTATAATCGTAAGGACATCACCCTGCAAGGAATGTGCCTTTGTTGATTTAAGCCATGTATCGAAACTTGGCTTGCTGATCTTTTTCTCGACTTTAGCGAGAGCGCTGTTCCATAGATCTGCAATGTTCTCCAACAAGTATCCCTCCTTTTTTCCTCGTTTTTACGCTTTTTACTCTATATCTGGCTGCATTTGCACTCACAATTTCACACAAATCTTCTGGCCTTTCAGGATAATAGTCTGCTCGAAAAGCATAAAATCAAAGGTTATACATACTGTACAACCCCTGAATTAATAAATATACAAAACTATTAATGTGGAAAAATATATAATAAGGAAGAAAGGAAGCTTTTCGACAATATCCACTTTCTGTGGACAAAGTTTTACACCAGGCCTGAATAACCTATCCACAGCTTATCCACAATTTGTGGATAAGTGTATTTTTGTTATTGAATTATTAAGAGTGAAAACACAAATATAATATCAGATAATCCAGCATGGCGCAACGCCTTTTAATACATTATCCACAATACACTATCACTGTGGAGATTAATTGTCCACAGGGACTGGAATTGTGCAAAAGTTGTCAGGAAGCCTTGTGGATAATAAAAAACATGTCGATTTTTGTCCACAGGGCGTTTGAAGACACAAAATAACAAATAAAAATATATCAATTAACATTTCTATTGAAGGCGGAAAATATTCTTTACAAATTTTTAGAGGATGATTTCTTAGTGAACTTTTCTTTATGAAACTTTTAATTAGATCGACTTCTGGATATTGCAAAATCTTATGGATCAAGTAGTTCCGAGAGGGTTCCGAAATGCTGGAAAATAGTTCGGATCCAGGTTAGAGACATCAAACATCTAAAGAAATAGAAGAAATCCAAGGAGAACTGAATTTTAAAATCTGGTAATGCCGTGGCTTTCCGAATAGGCACTTGACATTTTATACTTACCATCTTTATAATTACAAAGACTGTCTGTAACAGCTATTCCTCAGGGAGGTGTAACATATATGAAACGCACTTATCAACCAAATAAGCGTAAACACAGCAAAGTTCACGGATTCCGTGCCCGCATGAGCAGTGCAAATGGCCGTAAGGTTCTTGCTCGCCGTCGTCGCAAAGGAAGAAAAGTATTATCAGCTTAGGCCACTGAAATGTCAGTGGTCTTTTTTCTCTTTGGGCAATACTATTTTGGGAGCTCTGTTTGCTGGCAAAGTGGCTTTAGGGGATTTATTTTTGGCAATAATGAAAAGAATAAATTCCTTTGCCCGCCTTTTTAAAGAACCCCAAAGAAAAATTCAGATCCATAGAGAAGTGAAGGTGCTATAGATGAAAAAAGATTTCAGAGTGAAAAAAGATAAAGAATTCCAAGAGGCTTTTAAAAAAGGAAAATCAGTTGCGAACCGGCAATTTGTTGTCTATATTTTAAAAAAACCTGAGCAGGAAAATTTCCGGATCGGGCTTTCGGTCAGCAAAAAAATTGGTAATGCCGTCATGCGCAACCAGATTAAAAGATATATCCGGCAGTCATTCCATGAACTGCAGGACCGGGTTCATAACGGTAACGATTACATAGTCATTGCTCGAAAACCGACTGCTGAAATGGACATGCATGAAGTGAAGAAAAGCCTGGAGCATGTCTTGAAGGTCGGTAAGGTTTTGAAGAGGCCAAAACGTGGAGATAATGATTGAGGTAAAAATATTTGCCGAATTGCTTTTTTTAAAAGCGCTTCCCTATAAAAGATGATAAAATACTTTTGATTGCATTGTGCTGACAAGGCCTAATGTACATAAATTTTGGGACAAACTTTTGAAAATAAATGAACGTACCGGGAAGTTAGGAGGAAATGAAGCTTGAAAAAAAGAATATTATTGATAATGGGCTTGCTTTTAGTGATGACCGTGCTGACAGGCTGTATGGAGTATGACCAGCCAATCACTGAGGAAAGCAAGGGATTCTGGAATGAATATATCGTTTATCCATTGTCCTTGTTAATCGTTAAAATGGCTGAATGGCTTTGGGGCAGTTTCGGATTATCTATTATTGCTGTAACTTTGCTGATTCGCCTGGTAATTCTGCCGCTTATGATTAAGCAAACGAGAAGTTCGAAAGCGATGCAGGCATTGCAGCCGGAAATGGCAAAGTTAAAAGAAAAATACAGCTCTAAAGACCAAAAAACCCAGCAGAAGCTCCAGCAAGAAACAATGGCACTTTTTCAGAAGCATGGTGTCAATCCGCTTGCAGGATGTTTCCCGCTGATCGTTCAGATGCCGATCTTGATTGGTTTCTACCACGCGATTTCAAGAACAAGAGAGATTGCCGAGCATAACTTCTTGTGGTTCGACCTTGGTTCTCCGGATCCATATTATATCCTGCCACTGGTTGCAGGTGCTACGACCTTCATCCAGCAAAAAATGATGATGGCTGGCCAGGAAGCAAATCCGCAAATGGCAATGATGCTGTGGCTTATGCCAATCATGATCATTGTGTTCGCGATCAACTTCCCAGCAGCACTTTCATTGTACTGGGTAGTCGGTAACTTATTCATGATTGTTCAAACTTACTTTATTAAAGGGCCGGATCTTAAAGCAACTGCTGCCGGCAATGCGGGAGGAGCAAAAAAGTGAAACAGGTAACTGCTACAGGACAAAATGTCGACGAAGCAGTAGAATCCGCTTTAGCTCAATTAAAGACAACCAAAGACCGCACAGAAATTGATGTAATTGATGAAGGCAAAAAGGGGATTTTCGGACTTTTCGGCACACGGCCGGCTGTCGTCAAGGTGACAGTGAAAATCGATGCTGTTGAAGAAGCCGTTAATTATTTGAAGTCGGTTGGCTTGCAAATGGGAGCTCCCATTGAAGTTGATGTGAAAAAAGAAGGAAAAACAGTACTCTTTACGATGTCAGGCGAGAAAATCGCTTTGCTGATCGGAAAAAGAGGGCAAACGCTGAATTCTTTGCAATTTTTGACCCAGCTCGTGATGAACCGTTATTCTGAGCAGTATTCTACTGTCTTGCTTGATGCTGAGGACTATCGCCAGCGCAGGAATGATACACTCGTGCAATTGGCCGAACGCCTTGCGCAAAAAGCAGTCAGAACCGGGCAGACCGTCGCGCTTGAACCTATGCCTTCGTATGAACGCAAAGTGATTCATACTGCATTAATGAAAAATAAGAGAATCAAAACCTATTCTGATGGAACAGAACCACATAGACATATTGTGATCGCGCCGTCGAAATAATAGAAAAACCCCGGATTTAGTGAAATCCGGGGTTTTTGTGCACTTTTATTACTTGTTTAAAAGATTTAGCTCATTTTGGAGTGTCGAACTTCGAAATGAGCTTCATAATTGGCTGAGTTATAGTATTCTGCGGCTCACAGCAAGGTTATTTTGTTGGATAAAAAATTTTATTGGCGGTTTTCACAATTTTATTGGCGAAATTAAAGATTTATTGGCGAAAAATGAATTATATTGGCGATAATTCGTTTTTATTGGCGATTTGGAAAATAACGAACTTTTTTTTCCAGTTCAGGATCTTGTATTAAATCCTCATTTCAGTTTTCCACAACCTGAACAAAATTCATTTATTTCCTCATTTGGTTTTATTGTTATTCACATGTGGATAAGTTAAAATTAAATAAGTTTACTTTATGAGTTGTGGATAAATTCAGAGTTGCGAGGATTCCTTTCTTTTTTTCACTAAAGTGATGTGGTATTCTAGTAATTTGTAGAAAACAAACTTTAATCTTTTGATATAAATAATTTTTACGGAAAAAGCGGGGTGAGCAAATGGAATTTGATACGATTGCGGCGATTTCTACGCCGATGGGTGAGGGCGCGATTGCGATTGTCCGTTTAAGCGGGGATCAAGCTTTCGAAATAGCAGATCGTCTGTTCAAAGGGGTAGGCAGCAAGAAGCTTAGTGAAGTGGCTTCGCATACAATCCATTACGGCCATCTGATTGATCCGAAAACTGGACAAGTTGCCGAAGAGGTAATGGTCTCTGTTATGAGAGGGCCGAAAACATTCACGAAAGAGGATGTAGTCGAAATCAACTGCCATGGGGGTCTTGTTTCTGTAAACCGTGTGCTCCAGCTTGTTCTTAATCAGGGAGCGAGACTGGCGGAGCCGGGGGAATTTACAAAACGGGCTTTTTTAAATGGACGGATCGACCTTTCCCAGGCGGAGGCAGTCATCGACTTGATCAGAGCGAAAACGGACCGTGCGATGAACCTGGCGCTTGGCCAGATGGAGGGGCGCCTATCAAAGCTGATTCAGAAGCTGCGCCAGGAAATCCTCGAAATTCTTGCGCATGTGGAAGTGAACATTGATTATCCGGAGTATGATGATGTAGAGGAAATGACGCATAACATGCTTTTGGAAAAGGCGAACTATGTAAAAGGTGAGCTGGAAAAGCTTCTGCAAACCTCGCAGCAGGGAAAAATCCTTCGTGAAGGACTGTCAACGGTTATTGTTGGCCGCCCGAATGTCGGGAAATCTTCATTGCTGAACAGCCTTGTGCATGAAAACAAAGCGATTGTTACTGATATTCCGGGAACAACTCGCGATGTCATCGAGGAATATGTAAATGTTCGCGGAGTTCCTTTAAGACTGCTCGATACAGCGGGAATCCGTGAAACTGAAGATATTGTCGAACGAATCGGAGTCGAACGCTCTCGCCAGGTTTTGAAGGAAGCGGATTTAATCTTGCTCGTTCTGAACTATTCGGATGAGCTTTCGGAAGAGGATCGGAACATTTTCAGAGCGGTGGAAGGCATGGATGTCATTGTTATCGTTAATAAAATGGACCTTCCACAAAAAATAGATTCGGATGAAGTGAAGGAACTTGCGAAAGGGTATTCGCTCGTAACGACCTCCTTGCTTGAGGACAAGGGAGTGGATAAGCTGGAAGAAGCGATTTCAAGCCTGTTTTTCTCAGGTGCGATTGAATCAGGCGATCTGACTTATGTTTCGAACAGCCGTCATATCGCACTCCTTAACCAGGCTGTCCATTCGATTGAAGAAGCAATCAGCGGTGTCGAAATGGGAACTCCAATCGATATCGTCCAAATCGATTTGACTCGTTCCTGGGAGCTGCTTGGCGAAATCATCGGTGAAAGTGTGCATGAAAGCTTGATTGACCAGTTATTTTCGCAATTCTGTTTAGGGAAATAAAAATATAGAAATTATTTTCAAAAAACTTTCTATAATGCTACGGTAAATAGCAATGTAGCGCTTTTGGACTATAAAGATACTTTTTATTCATAGAGCTTGATTGCAGCAAAAAAAGGAGGCAGCAGGATGGGTTATGAAGCTGGAAATTTTGATGTGGTTGTAGTGGGTGCCGGCCATGCGGGCGTTGAGGCGGCACTTGCGCCGGCACGCATGGGTGCAAAAACCGCGATGATTACCATCAATCTTGATATGATTGCGTTCATGCCGTGCAACCCGTCAATCGGCGGACCTGCAAAGGGAATTGTTGTACGGGAAATTGACGCTTTGGGCGGTGAAATGGGCCGCAATATTGATAAAACATACATCCAGATGAGGATGCTGAATACAGGAAAGGGTCCTGCAGTGCGTGCGTTGAGGGCCCAGGCCGATAAATTCGATTATCAGAATGAAATGAAGAAGACGCTGGAAAACGAAAAGAACCTTACATTGGTACAGGGCATGGTTGAGCGCCTGATCGTTGAGGACGGCGAATGTAAAGGGGTCATTACCCAGACAGGAGCCATTTATCGTGCGAAAGCAGTTGTGATCACGACTGGTACGTATATGCGCGGGGAAATCATCCTTGGTGAATTGAAATACTCAAGCGGTCCGAACAACCAGCAGCCTTCAATCAAACTTTCAGAACATCTTGAAGAACTGGGTTTTGACCTGGTCCGTTTTAAAACTGGGACACCGCCGCGGGTACACAGCGACTCGATTGATTATTCTAAAACAGAAATCCAGCCTGGTGACGATGTCCACCGTACATTTTCTTATGAAACGACCAAATATATCACAGACCAGCTTCCTTGCTGGCTGACGTATACGAATGAGCGCACACACCAGCTGATTGATGAAAATCTGCACCGCTCACCTATGTATTCCGGAATGATCAAGGGTACTGGCCCGCGCTATTGCCCATCGATAGAGGATAAGGTTGTTCGATTCAATGACAAGCCGCGCCACCAGATCTTCCTGGAGCCAGAAGGAAGGAATACTCAGGAGGTTTATGTGCAGGGATTGTCAACGAGCTTGCCGGAAGAAGTCCAGCATAAAATCCTTCAGACAATACCTGGCCTCGAAAAGGTTCAAATGATGCGTGCCGGTTATGCGATTGAGTATGATGCAGTCGTTCCGACGCAGCTTTGGCCTACTTTGGAAACGAAACTAGTTAAGAACCTTTATACTGCAGGCCAAATTAATGGTACTTCAGGCTATGAAGAGGCTGCAGGCCAGGGAATCATGGCGGGAATCAATGCTGGCAGAAGCTCTGGATAAAGAAGAAGTCATCCTGAGCCGCGCCGATGCTATATCGGAGTATTGATTGATGATCTCGTAACAAAAGGAACGAATGAACCATACCGTCTATTGACATCAAGAGCGGAATACCGCCTGCTTCTGCGTCATGACAATGCGGATCTTCGTTTGACCGAAAAAGGTTATGAAATCGGCTTGATTACCGAAGAGCGCTACCATAAGTTTTTAGCGAAAAAAGAAGCAATCGAAGGTGAGAAACAACGCCTGCAATCGATCATCATCAAACCGTCAGCGGAAGTTCAGGAATTGATTCGCTCGCTTGGCGGAAGTGAATTGAAGGATGGCATCCGTGCTTCAGATTTTTTGAAGCGTCCTGAGGTTTCTTATCAGCATATCAAGCAACTCGTTCCTGCAGCTGGTGAACTTGATTTCGAAACAGAGGAACAGACAGAAATTCACATCAAATATGAGGGATATATTGAGAAATCACTTCAGCAGGTTGAAAGGCTGAAAAAGATGGAAGACAAGAAAATCCCGGAAAATATTGATTACGATGCAATTTCTGGACTGGCGACAGAGGCTCGTCAAAAATTGAAAGAAGTACGTCCATTGACATTAGCGCAAGCATCGAGAATCTCAGGTGTGAACCCTGCGGATATCTCCATCCTGCTCGTTTATTTGGAACAAGGGCGTATTGCACGGATCAAGTAGTAATTTTGCAATGAATTCACCAGCAAGGACAGAAAGGGTTGGCTTATGAATACAGATCAATTTAAAGCTTTGCTCGCTGAAAAGGGGATTGAGCTTTCCCAGATGCAAATGGAGCAATATGAAACGTATTATAAAATGCTCGTCGAGTGGAATCAAAAAATGAATTTGACTGCGATCACAGAAAAACCTGAGGTGTACTTGAAGCACTTCTATGACTCCGTTTCTGCCGCATTTTATTTTGATTTTAATAAGCCGCTCAATTTGTGCGACGTTGGTGCCGGTGCCGGCTTCCCGAGCATCCCGATTAAAATTGCATTCCCTGAAATCAATGTTACAATTGTTGATTCCTTGAATAAGCGAATCACGTTTTTGGAGCAGCTTTCAAAAGAATTGGGACTGGAAGGAACGACATTAATCCACGATCGTGCGGAGACATTCGGACAGAACCCAAACCATCGTGAAAAATATGAAGTGGTAATGGCCAGGGCTGTTGCCAGAATGTCAGTATTAAGCGAACTTTGTCTTCCCATAGTGAAGGTTGGCGGAACTTTTATCGCGATGAAGGGCAACCAGGCAGGCGAGGAACTTCAGGTTGGTGAAAAAGCGATCAGTGTTCTTGGCGGCAAGCTGGAATCCGCCCATTCATTCACATTGCCGGTGGAAGAGAGTGACCGAAATATTCTAATCATCAACAAACTAAAGCCAACACCAAAGAAGTACCCAAGAAAGCCGGGAACTCCGAATAAAATGCCGATTGAATAGAGGCATCTATCATTTGCGGAACCTCCAGTAAAAGATCTGAGAGTGCACGAATGAATTCAATTAAGGGGAACCGGCCATGTACGCTTGCGCTTTTTGCCTAATCTAGCTTCAGCGCATAGCCAGTTTCCATCCTAGAATTTGCTTCTTCGAGTATCTTGCGAGAAGCGTCAGCTTTGAGCAGCTCGGGTCATAAGCCGCCCTGCTGTGGTGGCTGGAAAACTGCCTCCTCGCAGGTTGTCTTATGCCTGTCGGGGCTGACCGATGCGCTTATGCTTTTTGGTCTATTTTGAATAATGAATTTAGTTTATAATAGAGTCTATAGGCAGGAACTTGTCATTTTTATAGAGAATATGTAATAGGGAGTTCATAAAGGTGGTGTAGGGTGATGAAGCCTTCTTTTTCGCGCTTTTTTGGCCTTGGGGAAAAGGAAAAAGAACGGAACCAGGCGGAAGAACAGGACCAAATGGAAGAACAGACGGTTGAGGAAATTGACAACATAGAAAACGAAGAAATAAAGAAAATTCCGATTGACCATATTATTCCAAATAGATACCAGCCAAGAACTGTTTTTGATGATGAAAAAATTGAAGAATTGGCCCGTACCATTCACATACATGGAGTAATCCAGCCAATCGTCGTCCGGGAATTCGATCAAGATAAGTTTGAAATCATTGCAGGTGAACGCCGCTGGCGAGCGATGAAAAAGCTTGAGTGGGCAGAGGTTCCTGCAATTGTGAAAAATTTATCTGATTCCGAAACGGCATCGGTTGCTTTGATTGAGAACCTCCAGCGTGAGGAGCTTTCACCGATAGAAGAAGCAATGGCTTATGGTAAATTGCTGGAAATTCATAACCTGACCCAGGAAGCCCTGGCGCAAAGACTGGGAAAAGGTCAATCAACCGTTGCGAATAAGCTGCGATTGCTGAAGCTTCCACAGGAAGTGCAAGATGCGCTTTTGAATAAGCAAATCACAGAGCGGCATGCCCGTTCGTTAATCCCGTTGAAAAATCCTCAGCTGCAGGTGCAGGTTTTGGCAGAGGTTGTAGAGAAATCCCTCAATGTCAAACAAACGGAAGAACGCGTCGTCAAGCTTCTGAGTCAAAATGAAGAAAAACCAAAGCCAAAACGGAAGGCATTCAGCAAGGACATGAGGATTGCGGTCAATACAATCCGCCAGTCGCTGACAATGGTTTCCGAAAGCGGCATCAATCTCGATTCGGAAGAAGAAGAGTTTGAAGAGTTCTATCAATTCACGATTCGCATACCTAAGAAGAAATAATAGAATGTAAGTGGGGGACAGGCTGTCTCTCACTTTTTTGTTGGCAAAATCCAACTGAATCAATCGCCTGGTACTGATGTTTTTTGTATAATAGATCTGCCATATTACCGGATTATTACTTTTGCATAAAAATTCTATCAACTATCTTGATTCATGATAAAATAGAATACATGATTGCTTTTTTCAGCATCCCATATTCTGTATGGCTGGCGGGGAAAGCCTAAATCTCAATATAAAATTTTTCTGTTACGACTTTGATAGTGGCCAGCTCCAGCGGTTGTCGGGGCTGGACAAGACGCTTGCGCTTTTCTAATTATTTTACGTGTTTGAAAGAAGGTGACAATGTGGGAAAAATCATCGCGATTGCGAATCAAAAGGGCGGAGTCGGCAAGACGACTACATCAGTGAACCTCGGTGCGTGCCTGGCATACATAGGAAAAAAAGTGCTGCTTGTCGATACGGATCCTCAAGGAAACGCAACGAGTGGTGTGGGAATTGAAAAAGCGGATGTTGAGCAATGCATATATGATGTTCTTGTTGACGATGTTGAAGCCAAAAGTGTAATTCATCCAACAGCGGTAGAGAATTTATATACAATTCCTGCGACCATCCAGCTTGCTGGAGCGGAAATCGAGCTTGTGCCCACAATCTCAAGGGAAGTTCGTTTGAAGCGGGCTCTCGGGGAAGTGAAGGATCGTTTTGATTATATTATCATAGACTGTCCGCCGTCCCTTGGTTTATTGACACTGAATGCCTTGACGGCTTCAGATGCTGTCATCATCCCTGTCCAATGCGAGTACTATGCACTTGAAGGCTAAGTCAGCTCCTGAATACTGTCCGACTTGTACAGAAGCATTTGAACCAGGACTTGAAAATTGAAGGAGTTCTGCTGACAATGCTTGATGCTCGTACAAATCTTGGTCTTCAAGTCATCGAAGAAGTGAAGAAGTATTTCCAGGACAAGGTTTACAAGACTGTCATTCCAAGGAATGTCCGGCTGAGTGAAGCTCCAAGCCATGGAGAGCCAATTATCATTTATGATCCAAAGTCTCGAGGGGCAGAGGTTTATTTAGATCTTGCAAAGGAAGTGGTTGCAAATGGCTAAAGGCTTAGGTAAAGGATTGAATGCTTTCTTTAACATGGAAGCTGAAAAAGAAGAAAAGGTCCAGGAAATAAGCATCAAAGAAATAAGGCCAAATCCTTATCAGCCACGAAAAGTTTTCCAGCCAGAAGCGATTGAGGAATTGAAACTATCGATCCAGGAACATGGAATCCTTCAGCCAATTATCGTCAGGAAATCGATTAAAGGCTTTGAAATCGTAGTTGGGGAAAGGCGATTCCGGGCAGCAAAAGAAGCAAAGCTGGAAACAGTGCCGGCAGTCGTCCGTGAGTTGAATGAGCAGCAAATGATGGAGCTTGCCGTACTGGAAAACCTTCAGCGTGAAGATCTGAATCCGATTGAAGAGGGAATCGCCTATCAAACTTTGATTGAGAAGCTGAAGCTTACGCAGGAAGAGTTAGCGAAAAGACTGGGCAAAAGCAGACCGCATTTGGCCAACCATATCCGCTTGCTGTCGCTGCCTCCTAAAATCCAGCAACTCATTTCAGATGGCAAGATTTCCATGGGTCATGGGCGCGCTCTTTTAGGATTAAGGAAGAAAGACAAGCTGCCGATTCTAGTGGATAAAATCCTTAAAGAGGGAATGAATGTCCGCCAGCTTGAACAGCTGATCCAGCAAATGAATGAAGTTGTTCCACGTGAAACAAAAAAAGATAAAGAAACAAAAGATGTTTTCATTCGAGAGCGTGAAACTACGCTTCGTGAACGTTGGCACCATTGTTAACATCAAACAATCCAAAAATAAAGGGAAAATTGAAATAGAGTTTTTCTCGAAAGATGATTTAGAACGAATTCTGGAACTATTAGAACAGCAAAACTCCTAAGCTATCAAATTGATGGCTTCTTTTTTTACATACTCGTATTCATACAAAATCTGAAGATAGGTGAACAATATGTTTTTACTTGGCACCATTGTCAATGGGCTATTAATTATCATAGGAACCTTGCTTGGCAGGCTTCTGACGAAAATTCCTGAAAATATGAAAACTACAGTCATGCATGGCATCGGGCTTGCGGTCATGGTTTTGGGCCTGCAGATGGGCTTTAAGAGCGCTAACTTCCTGATTGTGATCTTAAGTCTTGTGATTGGAGCAGTCCTTGGGGAAGCTGGAAGCTGGAGGATAAGCTGAATTCAGTTGGAGACTGGCTCGAAAGAAAGCTTGGTTCAAAAGGGGAAGGCAGTATTTCACAAGGGTTTGTGACGGCGACGCTGATTTTTGTCATTGGCGCCATGGCCATTATCGGCGCTCTTGACAGCGGGATTCGCGGAGATCATGACGTCCTCTATACAAAAGCAATCATTGACGGCTTCACGGCATTAATCCTAACTACAACACTAGGTATTGGTGTTCTCTTTTCCGCCATTCCTGTCATGCTGTACCAGGGAATGATCGCTTTGTTTGCGACACAAATAGATAACTTTATACCGCAGGCATTGATGGACAGCTTCATCCTTGAGCTGACTGCGACCGGGGGTGTCATGATTTTTGCCATCGGCTTGAATCTGATTGGATTAACGAAAATCAGGGTTGCGAACCTGCTGCCAGGTATTCTTGTAACCGGTGTGCTTGTCACGATCTCACATTATATGATTGGGATTTAAAATGAAAAATGCCTGGATAGCCTCCAGGCATTTTATAAATCATTCAGCAACTGTTGGCTGTTCGGTTTCAAGGTCCCAATTGATCTTAGGCCAATCCTGTTTCTTCGGCAGTTGCTGACTGCTCTCCAAAATACCGTTTGCGATTGTTTTTGCCATTTTTAAAACGAGGTTCAATCTTGTATTTTGCAATACAAAGAATTCCATGAATCCGCTGACATTGACGATGCCGGTAATGTGCATGTTTCCGACTTCAGGCAGTTCCTTATTCACTCCGGCGCCTGGCTTGACGGGCCCATTGCCTACCTGGATGGAGCCTACGCTTTTTAAGCGGCCAAGGCAAGCGTCTATGCCGACTATAAAAGGATTGAAGTGTTTTTGTTTGATTTCAGCCAGTTTTGCATCCATATTTACAGCATGGATTGGATCATCGAGTGTCCCATATACATGGTATGGCGCGATTTCTTTTTCCTGCAGCAGCGTTCCGATTAGCGGACCCAATGAATCACCGGTAGAGCGGTCAGTTCCAATACAGACAAAAACAATTGGGCGTGTACTGAAATTAGGCAAATGGTCCAGTATTTCAGAAGCCAACTTTTCGGCAGCCAGCTCATCTTCATGGTTAATTTTAGCCACATTGTTTTTCCGCTCAAAAAAATGGTTTTTGAGATTCATTGGACCAACTCCTTAAAAATTCGTACTATCAGTATACGGACTTTTTTTGTAATCTATACATACCTGTAAACAGAAAGAATTAAACAGGGTCTTTTGGAGCAGTGAATCTTTTATTGAGGAATAAAGACTTATTTTTAAAAAACTCTTTATAATGGTTTGGACTCTATCGGAAAATAATAAGATTATATTAGGATAATATAATTAAAACATGCTTTGAGTTGTAAATATTTCGTTATGGCATCAACTTGCAGAAACAGCCTTCTTTAACTACATTATAAAACTTGATAAAATGATTGTGTTTGTATGAAACTTACTAGTTTGTTACATAACGTTTATAAAGTGACTCTGTTATAGCTTAAAGTAAGCAAGAATTTTGCAGGCAGGTGAAAATATGAGCAAAACAGAAGAAAGTCTGACTAAGACACAAGCGGTTTTTAATAAATTCAGCCAAAAGTTAATGGATGAGGGCCTCTGGTTTGCGATTGGGGAAAGTGTTTTGAAAATTATCGCGATCCTGATTATCACAGGCTTGTTCATCCGAATCGGAAAGATTGCGATACGCAATTTCTTCAAGATCAGGACGAGAGGGCCGCTGCGCATTACGGAACGGCGTGAAGCGACATTGATGAAATTGCTTGAAAATATGCTAACATATGTTGTCTATTTTATTGCGATTATGTCCATTCTTGCTGCGATGGCAATCGATGTTAAGGCAATGCTTGCTGGTGCGGGGATCGTCGGTTTGGCAGTCGGCTTTGGGGCCCAAAGTCTGGTGAAAGACATCATTACCGGTTTCTTCATTATTTTTGAAGACCAGTTCTCGGTTGGCGATTATGTAAGAATTGGACAATTTGAAGGAACTGTGGAGGAAATCGGACTGCGGACGACGAAGATTAAAAGCTTTACAGGAGAAATCAATATCCTTCCTAATGGCAGCATCGTTGAAGTCACCAACTTCTCGATTTATAACAGTGTATCGGTTCTGGATATCGGAATTGCTTACGAAGGAGATATAGAATACGCTGAAAAAGTTCTGCAGGAATACCTGGAAACAACACCTGAAAAGTATCCAGAGCTTGTTAAGACACCAGAGCTCTTAGGCGTCCAGCAATTTGGGGCTTCAGAGGTGGTTATGCGAATCGTTGCTGAAACCTTGCCAATGAAGCACTGGTATATCGGAAGACAGCTTCGCAAGGACATTAAGCTTCTCCTCGACCAGCACGGAATCGAAATCCCATTCCCAAGAATGGTCATGTACTCCCGCCAGGAAGGTGGAGAACAGAAGGATTTCGGTAAATAAACAAGGAGGTTTTACTATTGGATCACGAGTTTCAACTGAATGATGTTGTTGAAATGAAAAAACCACATCCTTGCGGTACCAACAAGTGGAAGATCATCCGTCTTGGCATGGATATCCGAATCAAGTGTGAAGGCTGCGAACACAGTGTCTTGATTCCCAGAAAAGAGTTCACAAGAAAAGTAAAGAAAGTTTTATCGAAGCAGGGAGAATAATCCTGCTTCTTTTATTATCATTATTGTATTATCCTTAATATTAAAAATATGAACGATATAGAGAATAAGTGGGGAGATGAGGAAGTGGCACCAATACATCATTCAGCATGTCCGCTGAATTGCTGGGACAGCTGCGGATTCCTTGTTACCGTCGAGGATGGGAAGGTAACAAAGGTCGAAGGCAATCCGGAGCATCCGATCACACAGGGGAAAATTTGCGGCCGCGGCAGGATGCTTGAGAACAGGGCGAATTCAGAAGATCGCTTGCTTTATCCGCTGAAAAAAGTTGAAGGCAGTTTCCAGCAGATTTCATGGAAGCAGGCGTTGGATGAGATTGCGGAAAAACTGTCCTATTATAAAGAAAGCTTTGGAACCACTACCGTTTTGCATAGCCATGATTACGCCAACAGTGGTTTGCTCTCCCATCTCGACAGCCGCTTTTTCAACTTATACGGCGGTGTGACAGAACTGACCGGTTCAATTTGCTGGGGAGCCGGGATTGAGGCACAGAAATGGGATTTTGGCGATGCTACAGCCATTCACCAGGGGATTTGGCGAACAGTAAGCATGTCGTCATTTGGGGCAGGAATATTGCACGTACGAATATGCATCTTTTTCAAAACCTGCAGTCTGTGAAAAAGAAAGGCACAAGAGTTTATGTGATCGATCCTATTTTTAATGCAACAGCTAAGCTGGCGAATGAATACATTTCCATCAAGCCAGGCTTTGACGGACTTTTGGCAGCTGGGATAATGAAGGAACTGCTAAGGATGGAGTTGCATGATGATGAGTTTTTGGCAACTCGTACAGTTGGTTTCCAGGATTTAAAGGCACTGCTGGATAGCGTAACATTGGACTACATCAGCGAAGTGACCGAGGTGCCTGTTGAGACCATCACTCATCTTGCAAAGGTATATGGTGACCGGCCAGTCTCGACCATTATGGGACTTGGTATGCAGCGCTATGAAAATGGCGGGAATACAATCAGGCTGCTGGATGCTCTGGTCGCTGTCAGCGGCAATATCGGCATTCCAGGCGGCGGCGCCAACTATGCGAACAAGCAGGTAGGGCAAAGTTTTGACTACCAGAATATGACCATGCCCGAACGGAAAAAGTCCACCCGTACATTCACAATGATGAAACAGGCAGAGGAGATTTTGGCGGCGGTTGACCCTGTCATCAAGATGGGAGTCGTCACTTGCGGCAATCCGCTGACCCAAGTTCCGGATACGAACAAAGTGCGAGAGGCGTTTGAATCGCTGGAAACACTGGTGGTTATCGACCAGTTCATGACGGATACAGCAGAGCTAGCGGATTATGTGTTACCGGCAGCAACTGCTTTTGAGGTAGAAGATGTTTACTATTCATCGATGTACCATCATTATGTGAATCACGGTCCGAAGCTGGTAGAGCCCCCCGGAGAAGCGAAGCCGGACGCATGGATCTGGGCAGAACTGGCTAATAGATTAGGCTTTGGTGAGGAATTCGATTTTACAAGAGAAGAATTCTTGGAAATGGGGATGGCTTCTTTGTTGAAGAAGGGCATCCCGCTCGAAAAAATTCGTGATGCTAAATTTGCTGAATTGCCAGTGGATGAGGTTCCCTGGCAGATCGGAAATTCAAGACGCCAAGCGGCAAGTATGAATTCACTTCAAGTTCAGTCACTGACGGCCGTATCAAGCTGTCGCTGCCAACTGAAACAAAATGGACCAATCCTGAGCTTGCGGAAAAATATCCATATACATTGCTGACGATCCATCCGCTGCGTTCCAACCATTCGCAGCATTTCCACCTGTTCCAGCCAGAACCTTATGTGAAAGTGGAGATTTCTAATAGCGTGGCTGCTGAAAAGGGGCTGAAAGACCAGGACTATGTCCGGGTTTGGAATGATAGAGGCGAAATCCATGGAACAGTTTCGATCCTCAAGGCTGCCCACCCGGGAACTGTGAATATTGATGAAGGCTTGAGTGCCCGATTAGGCGGCTCCGTTAACCAGCTCACCTCAAGCAGGGAATCAGACAACGGACTCGGAAGCACGCTTTATGATTGTCTGGTCAATATTGAGAAAGTTGAAAAAGAATAATCAACGTTTTGCCGCACTTTCATTGAGAGTGCGGTTTTTTATAAGCTTGTCTTTTCCCTTCTTAATCTCTATAATTGTGAGAGAAAAATTCGTTTAGGTGATTCTTGCTTGAATAGATACATTTTTAAATAGAGGAGTGACATGGATGGCCTTAACAGCTGGTATTGTTGGACTTCCTAACGTTGGGAAATCTACATTGTTTAATGCGATCACACAGGCTGGTGCTGAATCAGCTAACTATCCGTTCTGTACGATTGACCCGAATGTTGGAATCGTTGAGGTTCCTGATCATCGTTTAACTAAATTGACTGAGCTTGTGCAGCCGAAAAAGACTGTACCGACTGCTTTCGAATTCACTGACATCGCCGGAATCGTAAAAGGGGCGAGCAAAGGTGAAGGACTGGGAAACAAATTCCTTTCCCATATTCGCCAGGTGGATGCGATTTGCCAGGTTGTCCGCTGTTTTGCAGATGACAATATTACCCACGTTGCCGGTAAAGTAGATCCTATTTCCGATATTGAGGTTATTAACCTTGAATTGATTCTGGCTGACCTGGAGTCTGTTGAAAAAAGATTCAGCCGCGTCGAGAAGTTGGCTAAGCAAAAGGATAAGGAAGCAACTATTGAGTTTCCAATTCTGGCTCGCCTGCGCGATGCATTTGAAGCTGAACAACCAGCACGCGCAGTTGAATTCACTGACGAAGAAATGAAAATCGTTAAACACCTTCATTTGCTCACAATCAAGCCAATGCTATATGTAGCTAACGTAGGTGAAGAAGATGTCGCAGATCCAAGCGGAAATGAATACGTCCAAAAAGTCCGCGAATTTGCACAAAAAGACAATGCGGAAGTCATCGTCATCAGTGCCAAGATCGAAGAAGAAATCGCTGAGCTTGAAGGCGAAGAAAAGCAAATGTTCCTTGAGGAACTAGGAATTGAAGAATCTGGATTGGATCAGTTGATCCGCGCGGCTTACAGCCTGCTTGGACTGGCAACTTACTTCACGGCTGGCGTCCAGGAAGTCCGTGCATGGACATTCCGTCACGGCATGAAGGCACCTCAGTGTGCCGGTGTCATCCACTCTGATTTCGAGCGTGGATTCATCCGTGCAGAAACAGTCCACTATGATGACCTTCTTGCAGCAGGATCCATGGCAGCAGCCAAAGAAGCTGGAAAAGTACGCTTGAAGGAAAAGAATATGAAGTAAAAGACGGAGACATCATCCACTTCCGTTTCAATGTATAATTCATTTCGTCCTGCTTAATGCAGGGCGTTGTTTTTATTTTCTGAGAAAATAGCTTGGACAAAAACACGAACATATGTTAGTATTTCATTAAGAGAATTAATAGCCCAGAATATGAAAAGCAGAATTGCTATACATAGCGTTGCCTTTGAATATATTCTGTGATATAATTTCATCTTGTGAGTAATTAAACAATTACTCCTTGCCCTGTAATGGGGCCGTTTAGACCAAAAGGAGGTGACAGTGATGAGAAAGTACGAAATTATGTACATCATCCGCCCAAACATTGAAGAGGAAGCTAAAAAGGCTCTTACTGAGCGTTTCAGCACAATCCTTACAGAAAACGGTGCGGAAGTTGCAGAAGCTAAGGAATGGGGCAAACGCCGCCTAGCTTATGAAATTAATGATTTCCGTGATGGCTACTACCAGCTTGTTAAGGTAAACGCTACTCCGGCAGCAGTTGAGGAATTCTCTCGTCTTGCTAAGATCAACGAAGATATCATTCGCCACATCGTAATTAAAGAAGAAGAATAATTAATGATATAAATATAAACTTTCAGCAGAAAATGTTTCACATGGAACATTCTAGCTGGGGGGAAGGAGTTGATTCTGATGATGAATCGTGTCATTCTTGTTGGCCGTCTGACCAAGGATCCTGAATTACGTTTCACACCGAATGGAGTTGCAGTGGCTACTTTCACTCTTGCGGTAAATCGTTCATTTACCAACCAGCAGGGGGAAAGAGAAGCTGACTTCATCAACTGTGTGGTATGGCGCCGTCCAGCCGAAAACGTTGCTAACTTCTTGAAGAAGGGCAGCCTTGCAGGTGTTGATGGACGAGTTCAAACTCGCAGCTACGAAGGACAAGATGGTAAGCGTGTATACGTTACAGAAGTTCTTGCTGAGAGTGTTCAGTTCCTTGAGCCAAAAGGACAGTCTTCAGACAGAGGGGATAGCGGTTATTCCCGTCAAAATGATCAAGGTTCCCCATTCGGGAATCAGAACCAGAATCAGAATCAACGCCAGAACCAAGGTTATACAAAAGTAGATGAAGATCCATTTGCAGGTGGCGGCCAAATCGACATTTCAGATGATGATCTTCCATTCTGATATAACTAGGACATGAAATAGAATACACAAGGAGGGAAATGACCATGGCAATGGGTGGACGCAGAGGCGGACGTGCAAAACGCCGTAAGGTTTGCTATTTCACAGCAAACGGAATCACTAAGATCGATTACAAAGACACTGATCTTTTGAAAAAATTCATCTCAGAGCGCGGTAAGATTTTACCACGCCGTGTAACTGGAACAAGCGCTAAATATCAGCGTAAATTGACGGTTGCAATCAAACGTTCTCGTCAAATGGCATTACTGCCATACGTTTCTGGTGAATAATGATCGGATTTTAAAAGGCAGCGGGGCATCCCGCTGCCTTTTATATTAGCTTTATGCCGCTTCGGTTGCTTGTCTGATTCATACAAGATAAAATAATTCTTATCGGTTGTTTTAAAGATGGTTGCTACTTTGGTCATAATATATTACTTGAACCTTAAGGCTGACCAAGGCGTTTACGCATTTTGTTACATTCAAATACATGTATTAACTTTGAGAAATGTCTAGCTCCAGCGCCTAGCCCCTCGAGTCGCTTCGATCCGCCCAATGAAGTCAAAGAACGACTTCACCGGTCGGCTCTCCAGCGCTTGTCGGGGCTGAACAAGGCGCTTGCGCTTTTCGATGAGGTGGATTATGAAGAATACATACAAGCTGACAGAAGGAGCCATCCTGTTAGCGATTTTTGCGGTTTTATTGTTGATCACTTTTTATATACCTGGCCTGGGGTTAGTTGTGAACCTCTTTCTTTCTTTGCCATTCTTGTTTTTCGGTGCTAAGTATGACGGGAAAAGCACAGCTGTATTTACGCTCGCAGCTGTATTATTATCGATGATTCTAGGATCACTCCTGGCAATACCGCTTGCATTGGCTTATGGGACGACTGGTGCTGTGATCGGTTACATGGTAAGGAAAGGGAAAAGCAGGTTTGTAGCATACATAGCAGGTTCCCTCGTGTTTCTTTTGAATTTAGTGGCACAATATGCATTGTCGGTTGTCTTATTTAAAATTAATATTATTGAAGAACTGATGGAGGCTTTTCGTGTCTCTACCGACCAGGCGATCAAAATGCTGGAGCAAATGGGACAGACCCCTGATGAGAAACTCATTAAGCAATTTGAATCAATGATCGATATGATGGAAGTGCTTATGCCAAGCATGTTCGTCATGGCTTCATTTTTGATTGTGTTCCTGCTTCAGCTAGTCTCATTCCCATTCTTGAAGCGGTTTGGGATCAAGGTGCCATCCTGGCCTCCATTCAGGGAATTGAATTTGCCAAAAAGTATCTTATGGTACTATCTCATCGCGATGATTGCAGCATTGATCATGCAGCCGGAAAAAGGGACTTACTGGTTCTGGGCGATTTCCAATCTTACATTCATACTGCAGATGTTGATGGTTCTCCAAGGACTATCATTAGTGTTTTATGTAACACATATAAAACGGTATCCTAAAGCTGTTCCAATCATCGTCATTATCCTGACCTTCCTCCTGCCATTTGTTCTTTATATTGTCAGGATATTAGGTATAATTGATTTAGGGTTTAACTTAAGAAAACGTCTTGGGGAGAAGAAGTAATCAGAAACTAACGCTTTAGGAGCTGAGCACATGCCTTCTTATTTAGAGAGGCGGCAAATACGTTATCCATTGTATGGATTGATGGCCGTAACACTGGTGTTAATTGGATTTCTGTCTTACTATAACTGGATTATAGGAGCGGCAGGGTTCATTCTCACTGGCCTGTTGATATATCTCATTTTTCAAGTGAACCATATAATTAGGCAGGAGACGGAAGAATACATTTCCACGCTGTCTTATCGGGTGAAAAAAGTCGGCGAGGAAGCATTGATGGAAATGCCCATCGGAATCATGCTGATCAATGACGATTATTATATTGAGTGGACGAATCCTTTCATTGCTGCTAGTTTCAATGAAGACTCGCTTGTCGGCAAATCGCTTTATGATGTAGCCGATGCGCTCATTCCATTGATTAAGCAAGAGGTGGAAACTGAAATCATTACTCTTCACGACCGGAAGTTCAGGATCATTCACAAACCTGAGGAACGGCTGCTCTACTTTTTCGACGTGACCGAGCAGGCAGAAATCGAAAAAATGTACCATGATGAGCGCACGGTCATTTCGATTATTTATCTTGATAACTATGAGGAACTGACTCAGGGAATGGATGATCAGACAAAAAGCAGTTTGAACAGTCTTGTTACTTCCATTTTAAATAAATGGGCTACCAATAATGGAGTATTCCTCAAGAGGGTTTCTTCAGAACGATTCATCGCTGTTTTTAGTGAACACATTCTCCAGCTGCTCGAAAAAGGAAAATTCACGATTCTCGATGAAGTAAGGGAAACAACATCGAAGCAAAATGTTCCATTAACTTTGAGCATTGGTGTCGGTACAGGTTATTCCTCGCTTCCTGAGCTTGGTAGTCAGGCACAGTCCAGCCTGGACTTGGCTTTGGGACGTGGCGGCGATCAGGTAGCTATCAAACAGCCTAACGGCAAAGTTAAGTTTTATGGCGGCAAGACAAATCCTGTTGAAAAGCGCACAAGGGTAAGGGCGCGAGTCATTTCTCATGCATTGAAAGAATTGGTTATCGAAAGTGACAAGGTCTTGATCATGGGACATAAAAATCCCGATATGGACGCAATTGGCTCTTCCATCGGCATCCTTAAAGTAGCACAAATGAACAAGCGTGAAGGCTTTATTGTGTATAATAAAAATGAGATTGATACAGGTGTACAGCGCTTGATGGATGAGATTAAGGAAAACGAATCTCTTTACTCAAGATTCATTACACCCGAACAGGCTTATGAAATTGCTTCTGATGACACACTGCTTGTCGTTGTCGACACTCATAAACCTTCACTTGTCATCGATGAAAGACTATTAAACCGGATTGAGAACGTCATCGTGATTGACCACCATCGCCGCGGTGAGGAATTTATTAAAAACCCGCTGCTCGTCTATATGGAGCCTTACGCTTCATCGACGGCTGAGCTTGTAACGGAATTGCTAGAATATCAGCCGAAGAATGGGAAAATCCAGATGCTTGAGGCTACTGCTTTATTGGCAGGAATCATCGTCGACACGAAAAGCTTCACTTTAAGGACAGGGGCCCGTACTTTCGACGCTGCATCATACCTTCGAAGCTATGGTGCGGATACCGTTCTTGTCCAGAAGTTTTTAAAAGAAGATATTAATACTTATATCAAAAGAGCAAAAATAATAGAGAATGTTTATTTTTACCGTGATGGCATTGTCATTTCAAAAGGCGATGATGATGTTTACTGTGACCAGGTGCTGATAGCACAGGCAGCAGATACACTCCTGACGATGGACGGCGTGTCAGCGTCTTTCGTGATCTCCAAAAGATCCGAAGACACGGTAGGCATCAGCGCAAGGTCACTTGGGGAAATCAATGTCCAGGTGGTCATGGAAAATCTCGAAGGTGGTGGGCATTTAACCAATGCTGCAACGCAAATGTATGACATTTCTACGGATGAAGCAGAAGCACTTTTACAAAATGCGATAGAGGATTATTTAGAAGGGGGACAAAAAGAATGAAAGTAATCTTTTTGAAAGACGTTAAAGGAAAAGGTAAAAAAGGCGAAATCAAAAATGTAGCAGATGGCTACGCACACAATTTCCTGATTAAACAGGGTCTTGCGGTTGAAGCAAGTCAAGCCGCTATGAGTTCCCTGAACGCACAGCAGAAGAAAGAAGAGAAAGTAGCTCAGCAGGATCTTGAAGATGCGAAAGCTTTGAAGGAAAACCTGGAAAAAGTTACAGTAGAATTATCCGCTAAATCTGGGGAAGATGGACGTCTTTTCGGTTCAATCACAAGCAAGCAGATTGCTGATGAGCTGCAAAAAGCTAATGGCATCAAGCTTGATAAGCGAAAAATCGAGCTTCAGGATGCAATACGCACACTTGGATATACAAAGGTTCCAGTAAAGCTTCATAAGGATGTCCAGGCAACTTTAAATGTCCATGTAAAAGAAGGAAAATAATTTACAGTTTCATAAAGCCGCAAACATGATAAAATAATATAGTTACAGAAATAGGTGATCGGTTCTGCTGGTCACTTTTTTCAATTCGTAGAGAAAGAGTCAATTTCAATTTTGTAAGGGGGCAGGCAGATGAGTGAATTATTCGCGGATCGACTTCCGCCGCAAAACATGGAAGCGGAACAAGCCGTACTTGGCGCAATATTTTTAGAGCCATCAGCTTTAACTCTTGCTTCAGAAATTTTATTACCTGAAGACTTTTACCGTGTTGCACACCAAAAAATCTTCAACGTTATGCTGGATTTAAATGATAAAGGCAGAGCCATCGACCTTGTGACCGTCACAGAACACTTAGCATCATCTAAGCTGATTGAAGATGTTGGCGGCGTCAGTTATTTAAGTGAATTGGCTGCATCCGTCCCGACGGCTGCTAATATAGAGTATTATGCTAGAATCGTAGAAGAAAAGTCATTGTTGAGAAGGCTGATCCGGACAGCATCAGGCATCGCTGAAGATGGCTATATGCGTGAGGATGAAGTGGAAGCATTACTTGCCGAGGCAGAAAAGAACATTATGGAAGTTGCACAGCGTAAAGGCGGAGAGGCTTTTCATAATATTAAGGATGTCCTTGTCAGGACTTATGATAATATTGAGGAAATGCATAACAGCAAAGGCGTTGTTACAGGTCTTGAAACTGGATTTATCGAGCTAGATCGAATAACGGCAGGTTTTCAGCGAAACGATTTGATTATTGTCGGCGCCCGTCCGTCCGTTGGTAAAACAGCATTCGCTTTGAATATTGCCCAGAACGTTGCGAAAAAGACTGGGGAGAATGTCGCGATCTTTAGTTTGGAGATGGGTGCAGAGCAGCTTGTTATGCGTGTTCTTTGTGCAGAAGGAAATATCGATGCTCAAAGGCTGCGCACAGGTTCCCTGACTGACGAGGACTGGGGCAAGTTGACGATGGCAATGGGAAGCCTGTCAAATACAGGAATTTTCATTGATGATACTCCTGGTGTCAAAATTACCGATATCAGGTCAAAATGCCGACGTTTAAAGCAGGAACATGGACTGGGCATGATCATGATTGACTACCTGCAGCTGATCCTTGGCAGCGGACGCGGAGGTGAAAACCGCCAGCAGGAAGTATCTGAAATCTCTCGTTCCCTCAAGCAGCTGGCGCGTGAACTTAAGGTACCGGTTATTGCACTGTCCCAGCTTTCCCGTGGTGTGGAATCGCGCCAGGACAAGCGTCCGATGATGTCCGATATCCGTGAGTCCGGATCGATTGAGCAGGATGCCGATGTTATAGCATTCCTTTACCGTGATGACTATTATGACCAGGAATCGGAAGATAAGAATATCATTGAAATCATCGTCGCCAAGCAGCGTAATGGCCCGGTAGGAACCGTAAAGCTGGCATTCGTAAAAGAATACAATAAATTCGTCAATATTGAAAACAGGTATGACGAATCGTATGCTCCACCTGGGGCATAATGAGAATTGATCCTTATGGATTGATTCTTTTTTTGGCTGAAAGTCTATATAGGATGTGAGGTTTTACGAACGAAATAATTATAATATAAAATTAATGTTCGTGTTTAATTGACTTTATACTATTATTGCTGGTAAACTTTATATGTTTAAAGCGGAAAAAAATAACCGTATACCTTTGGAGGTGCTTTTAATATGTCATCCGTAGTAGTAGTTGGTACACAATGGGGAGACGAAGGAAAAGGGAAGATCACTGACTTCCTTTCAGAAAATGCTGAAGTGATTGCCCGTTACCAGGGAGGGAACAACGCAGGACATACAATAAAGTTCAATGGTGAAACATATAAATTGCATTTGATTCCATCAGGAATTTTCTATAAAGATAAAACCAGCGTCATAGGAAACGGCATGGTTGTAGATCCTAAAGCGCTCGTAAAGGAACTTGCCTATCTTCATGATAAAAATGTAACGACAGACAACCTGCGAATCAGCAACCGCGCGCATGTCATCCTTCCATATCACTTGAAACTTGATGAGGTGGAAGAAGCGAGCAAAGGTGCCAATAAAATTGGAACGACCAAGAAGGGGATCGGTCCTGCATACATGGACAAAGCTGCCCGTATCGGTATCAGGATCGCTGATCTGTTGGATCGAGAAGTGTTCGAAGAAAAGCTTACTCGCAATCTGGAAGAAAAGAACCGCCTGCTTGAGCGCATCTATGAAACTGAAGGATTTAAGCTAGAGGATATTTTAGACGATTACTACGAGTATGGACAGCAAATCAAGGATTATGTGGTCGACACATCCGTTGTTTTGAATGATGCTTTGGATGAGGGACGTCGCGTACTATTTGAAGGTGCACAGGGCGTCATGCTCGACATCGACCAGGGAACATATCCATTCGTTACATCATCCAATCCAGTAGCTGGCGGTGTGACAATAGGTTCCGGTGTAGGACCGACGAAAATCACCCACATTGTAGGAGTTTCTAAAGCTTATACGACTCGTGTAGGCGATGGCCCATTCCCTACAGAATTAGATAACGAAATCGGCCACCAGATCCGTGAAGTAGGACGAGAATATGGCACGACTACAGGCCGCCCGCGCCGGGTCGGGTGGTTCGACAGCGTCGTTGTCCGCCATGCCCGCCGTGTCAGCGGAATCACTGACTTATCTCTTAATTCAATCGATGTTCTCACAGGCTTTGAAACGCTTAAAATTTGTGTCGCATACCGCTACAAAGGCGAATTGATCGAAGAGTTCCCGGCAAGCCTGAAGACGCTTGCTGAATGTGAGCCAGTGTACGAGGAGCTGCCGGGATGGACAGAAGACATCACAGATGTGGAATCACTAGAACAACTGCCTGAAAACGCAAGACACTATCTCGAGCGTATCTCACAACTGACAGGAATTCCATTGTCCATCTTCTCAGTTGGCCCGGACCGCACCCAGACAAATGTCGTCCGCAGCCCGTGGAGATCATAATAATTATAGATCAAGCCCCCGCTCATTGGATCGGGGGCTTGTTTTTCATAGAGGGAGTCCCAGCTGTTTCCAGTTCGTGAAATTCCGTCTTGATTTCGCCAGAATGCGAGTCTATTTCGTGAAAAAGTCCAAACTTCGCGGAATTAACCTATTGTTAGTGAATTTATATTTATAAAATTAAACAAATTTAAGAAAAACAGAGTGAACTACGAAGAAAACATGAAAAAGCAAAAAATATTCAAAAAGATATATACAAACAGTATAATGGTATGATATTATAAACATCGTTGTCACTTATTCGACAAAAAACGATAAAATAGCAACTATACGAGCCA
>NZ_BAUW01000040.1 GCF_000517385.1 Mesobacillus boroniphilus JCM 21738
CCCGCTCTTCCCTCGGCTGTTTTGGCGGAACATGAGGTACTTCGGACATTTCCTCCTCTTCCTTTGGCTGTTTTGGCCGAACATGGGGCTACTTCAGACATATCCCCCTATTCCTCCGGCTGTTTTGTCCGAACTTGGGGCTACTTCAGACATATCCCCCTCTTCCACCGGCTGTTTTGTCTGAACCTGGAGCTACTTCAGACAAATTTGCTCTTCCATCAGCTGTTTTGTCCATACCTAGGTTTTTTCCATGATATAAAAACAGCAAAATCCAGGCAAAAAAAGACACCCATAAAAGGTGCCAATAAAATTGTATAACCCTATTCTTTTTGTTCAATAAAGATCTCAGTTTCACCATCCACTGCTTTTACCGTTGCGGTTGCCCCGATTGGCAGTGTGGCAAATGGCTGGACATGACCGAAGTTAACATTTGCGATGATTGGAATATTCCGCAGCTCTTCCTTACTGGTGATGATCTTTCTTAGGGCTTCTTCCGTAATATTGGAGTTCTTTTGGAAACGGCCAATTAAAAGAGCTTTTATCGAATTAACCTCTGGAAGGTGCAGCAGTGATTGCAGGTCCCTGTCAAAGCTCCTGGAATGACTTTCCTCATCATCCTCAATGAACAGGATGCTATCCTCCAGGGAAGGCATGAATTCTGTACCCTGAAGCAAGTTCATCGTACAAAGATTGCCGCCGATCAGTCTGCCCACAGCTTCGCCTTCCTGAAGAATCAGGTAGCCGCTTTGTTCATGAAATGTCCTATTTTCCTGGTCAAGATACCAGGCATCATCAGACCACGTTTTAGATGGAACGATCTCATATGGCGCATCATTAGTGACTGCCTCCAAAAACGATTCCATAGTATACTCAAGTCCATGCTTCACACCGAAGCTCGAAAAATGAGGACCAGAGTAGGTTACGAGACCAGTTTTCTGATAGATTGCCAGCTGCAGCGCTGTAATGTCACTAAATCCGCAAAAAACCTTCGGATTGGCAGCAATCAAATCAAAATCAATATATTTTAGCAATTGATTAGAATTATAGCCGCCAAGTGCAGCAAGGATTCCTTTCACATTAGGATCTGCAAAGGCATCATGCAAGTCCTCGATTCTTTCAGCAATGGAAGAACTGAAAAATTCGTCATGCGCATCTGCGTTCTTCCCGAATGTCACATTGAAGCCCAGCTTAGTAAGCCTCTCGACAGCCAAATCAACCTGAGCCTCTTTTAAAATGATCATGCTGGTCGCAGGCGCGATTACTCTTATTTCATCCCCTGGCACTAATTTAGGTGCAAACATACTCTCCCCGCCTCTTCTATATATAGTTTCATTTTATCAGAGAATCGGAAGAGTGTAAGCATCTTTAAACCACTGCTGGCTCCGGTTTCCGGCCAGTCCTCGATTTTTCGATTATGTCGGTCGCAATCCAAACTCCGCAAGCGCTCGCCTGAGCCAGTCCTCTCGTGATTCCGGCTCCATCCCCACCAACATACAGCCCGCTGATTTCCGTTTCAAACATGTCATTCAACTTCGGCCTTGCAGAATAAAATTTCGCCTCTACTCCATAGAACAAAGTATGGTCTGAAGCCAGTCCAGGAGTAACCTGGTTGAGCGCTTCCGTCATTTCAATCAAACTCTTCAGTGTGTTATATGGAAGGACGAGCCCCAAATCTCCCGGGACAGCTTCCTTCATAGTCGGTTCCAAAAATCCTTCTTTGATTCTTTTTTCCGTTGACCTGCGTCCTTTTAAAATATCACCGTATTTCTGTACGATCAGGCCTCCATTTGAAAGACTGTTTGCCAGCCTGGAGATTTCATGGGCATATTCATTGGGCTTGTCAAACGGTTCAGAAAATTTATGTGAAACAAGCAAGGCAAAGTTAGTATTGCTGCTTCCCAGATTAGGATTTTTGTAGGCATGGCCGTTAGCCAGCATGATTCCAGAATGATTCTCGACAACAACATGTCCGGATGGATTGCTGCAAAACGTTCTTACACTAGTCCCTACTGAAGTATTGAAGATAAACTTACCTTCATATAAATGTTCGTTTATTTCCTCCATGACGACATTGGAAGTTTCGACACGAACACCAATGTCGACCTGGTTATTAATCATCTTAAGCCTTCTTTTTTTCATAAGCTGTGTCAGCCATTTGGAGCCATCCCGGCCAGGGGCGACTACAACTTTCTCAGCAAAAATTTTCTCGCCGTTCCTTAGCTCAACACCTTTGACTAAATGGCCTTCAGGAGTTTTTTCGGTAATCAAATCCTCGATTTCTGTCTTGAACGACATTTCAACCTTATCTTTTAAGTACTCGAAGATATTCTTCAAAATCTCGAGATTCTGTTCCGTCCCAAGGTGGCGTACCTGTGCCCTCAACAGCTTCAATCCGGCAGCATAGCCTCTTCTCTCAATTTCGCGGACCTTAGCTGTCATTGGATCTGTGATGCTTTCGGTGGCTCCATGCTTGAGATTGATTTCATCTACGTATTTAATTAATTCGACAACTTTTGAATCCGTAAGATAATCCGTCATCCATCCGCCGAATTCACTTGTAATATTGAACTTCCCATCAGAATAGGCCCCGGCACCGCCAAACCCATTCGTAATCGAACATGCCGGCAAGCACCCTGCAAAATCCTTCTTCCCTGCTGCTGGCGGACATTTTTCAATCTTCTTTTGCAAAATCGGGCAGTTCCTCCGATAAATATCGTGACCTTTATCAACTAGCAATACTTTCGCCTCAGGCATTTTCAACGATAATTCATAACAAGTAAATATACCTGCCGGACCTGCTCCAACAACAATCACATCATAGTTTGTATTCATTCAGCATCCTCCGCCAATCAGTTTGCTTAACCATTGGTAAATATAACAAAAAAGAGCAAGTGAGTCAACCAAAATCACGAACTATATTTTAATAATAAAGATATAATGTTCGTATTTAATAAAGACAAAATAAGAGGCTGCCTCTGTCAGGCAACCTCTCAAGTTATTTTATCATTTTTTGATTTTACCAGTTATAGCTGCAGCAAGCACCGATGATGATTAACAAGATGAACAATACAACGATCAATGCAAAACCGCCGTATCCGTAACCAGCACCGCCCACTCCTGCATAAGGATAACCTCCGCCACAGAAAGTGCCATGCATTGGTGCTGTTGCCATTGGTGATGTTACAGGCATTGGGGCATTATCATATCCGTACATTAAAAACCACTCCTCGTTTGTTTTTGAATTGCTTTCCCTTTACGGTATGATATGGGTACTTGACCCGTTTGTGCATTAGCCTATTTTTTAAAATTTATCAAATTTATCAAAAGGTCTGTGCACTGGAGGGAGATTTCCGCTAAATTCAAAAGAAAATTCACTTACAATAGTCCATAAATAACCGATAAAATGGTGACAAAGATTTTTTTCCGGAGGGATACCAACAAGAATGAAATTCAGCGCTGAAAAATATACAGTATAGTTTTCATTACCGCCGCGGTTATTTCTTTTTTAGCGATACAGTCAGAACATTTCCTTTCCAAGGATTTAACAGTATATGAAAAAATCGCCTCTGGTTCATCGTTTAATTATTTGATAATCGGAGACAGCATTGGCCGGGGTGCTGGCGCAGAGAATATGGATTCCCGCTGGTACAACAAGTTAGAATTGCTTCTTAAGGATTTCAGCGGATCCCGGGCAAGAAGAAATATGCTCGTCCAGAGCGGAGCAACCTCCTTTGAAGGAATTTATAAATTGCAAAAGTCTCCGAAATTCCCGGACATTGATCTCATCTTTATCGTTTTTGGAGAAAATGACCGTAAATACATGAAGCCAGAACAGTTTACTTTTTTTTTACGAAAAATTGATCCGAGACGCAAAGGGGCGTTACCCAGGTTCAGAGATCATTACCATCATTGAAAGTCCTTTAAAACATGAACCATTTGCTGATGCTATTAACAGAATTTCCACCCATTACGGAGCAAAGACACTGGACATGCGCATTCCTTTCAAGCAATCTGGAATGCTCACAGAGCAGCTAACGGCTGATATGGTACATCCAAACGGCAAGGGATATCAGTTGTACGCTACCTCCATACTTGAACTTATTAGGAAAAATATCGAAATAGATGCCGAGATTGCCAGTCTGCCAAAGCCCTTAACCAGGGACCAAACCATATGCCTGTATGAAAAAAAGCTAGTAACTGGTCGCAAAGGATTCGAAATAGAAAATGGGATAAATATTAGCAAAGGGCCTGGAGATTATCTAGAGTACGACTTTGAAGGCCCCATTCTTGGGGTAAATGCCATTCGAAGCCTGGACGGGGGAACGCTGAAGGTTTATATTGACGGGGAGTATGTCAGGACTCTTTCCACCTGGTGGCCTTTTACTCGTGAAAGGTATCTTTATATCGCAAGCGGCCTGGATAAGGGACGCCACACTGTTCGGTTTGAAGCAGCAGAAAACCCGTCTCCAAATAATACAAGTGAAAAGTCAGTCATCCAGATTTTATCGATAATCGTCGCCAAGGAAAAGGAAAATTAATCATAGATAAATCCATTTAAAAAGTGTATGATACTTCCATATGTTTTGAATAAGGAGTTTACTATGAAAAGTGTACTGAAGAATTTCATTAATGGGATCCTGACAATAGTCCCGATCATTCTCGTTATCTATGTCATTTATAAAATATTCATGTTTTTAGACAGCCTTCTTGGCAATGTTCTGAAGCCATATTTGCAAGAAAGGTACATTCCGGGTATCGGCCTTCTGACGACACTTGTGCTGATCACCATTCTCGGATGGTTGTCCACCCGATTCATCACCGGAAGTATCATCAAACTAATTGACAGGCTATTGGAAAAAACTCCTTTCGTAAAGACGGTTTATTCAGTTATAAAGGATACGGTCCATTCCTTTCTTGGTGATAAAAAGTCTTTTTCCAAGGTCGCTATGGTTACGATTCCTGGCACCAATATGAAGAGCCTTGGCTTCATTACTACAGATAATCTGAAGGCATTCCATGAGCCATTATCAGAGCATGTTGCTGTCTACGTGCCACAAACGTTCCAGGTAGCAGGGTTCACTTTCCTGATTCCCAAGAACGAGGTGGAAATCATTGATGTCAAGCCAGAAGATGCAATGAAATTCATTCTCTCCGGCGGAATGACTTCGTCTAATGGCCAAAAGTCTGTTAATGAAAACAGCCGCTGAAATCAGCGGCTGTTTTCATTTTTCCCTTTACGGTTGTTTTAGGGTGTTCTTCATTCCATCGAGCATGCTTGAAAAAAGTGACTCCACTATTCAAACGTTACCTCAAGGATTGGAGTCTCTCCCTTTTGGACATTGCCTTTTGTTAAAACCCTTAAAGAGGCGGCTTGATCTGTGTTGGTGATAATGACTGGAGTTACCGTACTCTTTGCCTTTTCGCTGATGATTCCCATATCAAAGGTCACCAGCTTTTCCCCAGCCTTCACTTTATCACCTTGCTTCACATGCGTTTCGAAGCCTTCTCCCTTGAGGGAAACAGTCTCCAATCCAATATGTATCAATATCTCTGCTCCGTTTTTCGCCCTGATTCCGACCGCGTGTTTAGTCGGGAACACCTGCATGATTTCGCCTTCAATCGGCGATACGACCACTCCCTCTGACGGTTCAATCGCCAATCCGTCCCCCATCATTTTATCAGAAAAAACAGGGTCCGGAACGGCACTTAAATTAACTGCATTCCCCGTAATTGGTGCTACCACCTGAATTGTTTTAATCGGTTCTTCTTTTTTCCCGAATAGCTTTTTAAACATGCAAATCATTCCCTCCATTCTAAGAGCTATGATTGACCCTGGTAATCTTTTGATTAATCCTCGAACAGCTTGAGGTATTCTCCATACCCTTCCTCTTCCATTTTTTCTTTCGGTACAAACCTCAATGCAGCCGAATTAATGCAATATCGTAAACCATTTTCTCCCGGGCCATCATCAAACACGTGGCCCAGATGAGAATCTGCTGTTTTGCTCCGCACTTCAGTCCTGACCATAAAATGGCTCATGTCTTGTTTTTCAATTATTTCTTCATCCAAGATTGGCTTAGTAAAGCTCGGCCAGCCGCATCCGGCATCATATTTATCCCTTGAACTAAATAATGTCTTGCCTGACACGACATCGACATATATTCCCTCTCTTAGGTCATTCCAATATTCATTCCTGAACGGTGGTTCTGTTCCGTTATTTTGTGTAACCTCATACTGCATGGGAGTCAGTTTTTTCTTTAACTCCTCTGGATTTTTTTTCATCATTTCTTTTCCCCCCAATGATTCCTGATAAAGGCTGATCGTCCTGAACCAACATGATAAGCATTATATCTTTCTGGGTTTTTCTTATAATAATCCTGATGGTATGTCTCTGCAGGATAAAATGGTTTGGCTGGCAGAATTGGAGTTACGATTGGCTTCTTAAATACCCCGCTTTCCCCAAGCTTCTTTTTTGATTCTTCCGCTAACTTTTTTTGCCCTTCATTATGATAAAAAATCGCAGTTTGGTATGACTGCCCCCTGTCGTAAAACTGACCTCCGGAATCGGTTGGATCTATTTGCTGCCAGTAGAGCTGCAGCAGTTTCTCATAAGGAAAAATATCAGGATCAAACGTGATTTGTACTGCTTCAAAATGACCAGTTGTCTCGCTGCATACCTGTTCATATGTAGGATTCTCAGTGTTGCCTCCCGTATAGCCGGAAACGACGCTGACAATACCCGGCTGCTCATCGAACGGCTTGACCATACACCAGAAACAGCCTCCTGCAAATGTCGCAAGCTCATGGTTCTTTTTTTCCATAATAGTGACACCTCTTCTTTCAAGCCTTGGATAAAAAAATAAAACACTCTACTCAAATACTTATTCCCTATTGTATAACTTTTAAAGCAAAAAACACATTGAGAACCCTTAAACAGTAACAGCCCCTTCCAAAGAGAAGGGGCTGTTCATTATTTCCGTTTGTGCGTTGAATTATGGCGGACTTCCTTACTGATGTTTTTCCAGTGCTTCTTTTCTTCTGCTTGCGCCTTTTTATCCAGCTTCCTGTCAATATAGGCAAGTTCTTTTTGCAGCTTTTTATAGCTCACGACCCTGTTTTCATCAAGAAGGCCATTGTCGATCGCTGACCAAACTGCACAGCCTGGTTCGTTCTTATGACTGCAATCCCGAAATTTGCATCCATCCGCATATTGCTCAATATCAGCGAAGCTCTCGATGATTCCTTCCTCACTTGACCAAAGCTGGATTTCCCTCATTCCCGGTGTGTCAATTAGGATCGCTCCTCCAGGAAGCAGGACCATTTCCCGATGAGTCGTAGTATGCTTACCCTTATCATCACTTTCCCTGATTTCCTGGACAAGCTGCTTTTCAAATCCTGTAAAGTAATTGACAAGGCTTGACTTGCCGACTCCTGAAGAACCGATTAATGCAATTGTTTTACCTGGTGCGAGGTAGGCTTGGAGTTCCTCGATGCCTATTCCCTCGAGAACGCTTACCGCAATGACAGGTACCCCGAGAGCCACTGATGAGACTTCATCCAGCTTAGCTTTTAAATCTGCCACTAAATCTGCTTTGCTCAAGATAATGACAGGGTTTGAACCACTTTCCCAGGCAAGCAGCAGGTATCGCTCAATCCTTCTCAGATTCAAATCATCATTGAGTGAATTCACGATGAAAACTGTATCAACATTCGCTGCGACAATCTGCTCCTCGGTAACCTGCCCAGCAGCCTTTCTAGAAAACTTGCTTTTACGCGGCAGGATTCCCTTGATTATTCCCCGCATTTCCCCTGGAAAAGTTTGTACGGCAACCCAGTCACCAACTGCCGGCAGGTCTTCACGTCCAATTGCATCAAATGTTAATTTACCGGTTAGAGTGCAGAGGTATTCTCCATCTTCGAGCCATACCCTGTAACTATGCTTATGCTCCAATGCGACCCTGCCCAGTTTCAGTCCTTTTGGATAATTATCATTAAAAAAGCTGTTCAATTCAGCCGTCATTCCGATATTTTCAAAATTCTTCAATTCATTTTCCTCCATCAAGCTTTTAGTAAAATAAAAACCACAGGCACACACAGCCCGTGGTTCATAAGCATGGAGAAAAAAGACTAATAGTCGTTTGATCCGCTTAGGTTAAGGGGCCGTGCAACAAGTAATCGACATCATCAATACATTTAACATTCTGCTCATTGCACTCCACCTGCCTCTCGTTAAGTTATTTTTAGTATATGGAAAAACATTCCTCATGTAAAGCTTTTATTCAAAATTTTTAATATGACCAGTGAAGCTGTTTCGCACCTCTTGGGCCCAATTTGCATATTTTACATTTGAGCATTCAATAAATTTAGGAGTGAGGGGTATGTCCATTAGGAACCAGAATGATTACCTGCATAAAGCGGCCATGTATGATCTATTGGCTAGTTATTATAAATACCTTGACCCAAATAAGCACGTCATGTATTACCACAAGCACTTGCGTAATTTGAATAGAGCTGTCCAGTTAATGCGCTCTTATACTGTACCGGCCAGTCAATCGAACACATTACCAATCATGGTGCGTTTTTTGCACGCTTCCCCGGAAGTGAAGGACGTCGATATTTATGTGAATGGCAGCAGAGTGCTTCGCGACTTCAGTTATAAAACGAACAGCAGCCACATGCAGTTACAGCCGGGGAAATATCAGGTCGACATCTATCCTGCAGGAGATAGCGTTTCTACTGTAATCAGCAAAAAGATTAACGTCGAACCAGGGCGGATTTATACAGCTGCCATAGCCGGGCCAGCCAATAAGCTTCAGCTGCTGACATTTGAAGACAACCCGCAAACACCAGTAGGAGAAACTAAAGCCAGGTTTATCCACCTGTCCCCGGACGCACCTGCAGTTGATATCGCAGGGAAAAATGGAGATGTAATATTCCCGAACGTATCTTATAAACAGGCAACAACTTATTTGGCCCTGACCCCAATGACCGTTACGTTAGAAGCAAAAGTTGCCGGTACTAAGAATACCGTTGTTACAATTCCAGATGTCAAATTGGAGCCAAACAATGCCTACACAATCGTCGCAGTGGGCACTGCTAAAGGGGAACCGCCAATTGAAGTAATTTTATTGCAAGGATAATGAGGCCGGTCGCCCGGCCTGACTTTTTTTCCGCAAATGCGCTCCTAATCTATCCTTTTCCAGCTAAACATACCTCACTGTAATAACAGTTCCTTTCCTTCCCAAGCGCAAAAAAAGAAGGCACCATAAAGAGTACCTTCTTAATCTGCTGGAACTAACAGGGTAAATTTAATGTTGTCCTTTTTCAAATCAAATTCATTTACCCGAACCTTGATATCACTTTTCAGCTTCAGTCTCTGCATAGATACGTATACTCTTTCTTCCTTTGGCTGGATATTCACTGCATCCGGCATATCATAGCTGTCACGGACAAATTTAAGTACGGTTGAAACAGGAAGGTTGAGTTTCCCTACCGAAATTGATCTCTGGTTCAAAACTAAATCACCATTCTTCGAAGCCTGCGGTTCAAAGGTCAGCCGCAATTCCAGTTCTTGACTGAAAAGCGGTAGCGTCCCATATAATTCAACCTCATCTGTCAGCAAAACTTCGTAATTAATCTGACTATTTTTTGCTTCCTCTTCTAAGTAATGGTTGATTACTCTGTTTAAATCACGTTTGTTAGTCGATACATTAAAAGCAACATCATCCGCTCCAGATCCATCCGCCCCTAGCTCTAATTTTGTATCCTCCACTGGTGAGGCTATTAGTATCCAAATTAACAAGATGCTGCAGCCATGAGACCCAAAAGAATAAAGAATCCGATTTTCCATTTATTTTTTGTCATTAATCTTTTTAACTCCTCTTTCCAATCTTATGACTTTAGTTAGACAACGAGTCAATGACCTGTTCATCAAGGATTTCATAAATCCGATCAGCAATTAATTGGTAGCCACGGTCATTCGGGTGAAAATAATCAGTATATAACAGATTTTCTTCATTATTAAGGAAAATATCATGAATGTCGACAAAGTAAGAATTCCCGTCCTGCTCGACTATTGTAAGGCTTTGGCCGTTCCACTCATCCACTATCTGATTCATTTCCTTCACATCCGCAAACCAGTTATAAAATGGGTTATAGAGTCCTACTAAAACGATCGGAGCTTCTTGGTTTTGGTTGCGAATTGAAAAGAAAATTTCCTGCAGCTGCTCTGTGAACAACTTTTGTTCAGTTTTAAAATGGTTTATTTTAAGACTGGAAAAGTTCTCTTTGACAACCTTCATCAGATCATTCCCGCCTATTGTTAAGATGATCAGGTCGGCTTCTTCAATAGAAGATTGGATATTTTTGTTTTTCAGTCTTTTCAGAAGCTGGGCAGTCCTGTTTCCTCTTACACCAAAATTTTCGAAATTGGCATTCTTAATTGTCTTTTCATTTTCAAGCTGCTCTGCAAGATATGGGATATATCCGCCTGTATTCGTACTGTCCCCTACCCCCTGTGTGAGTGAGTCTCCCGCAGCAACAATATGCAAATCCTTTGGAAAAAATGAAGTCGGCAATGCTTCCTTGATTTCCAGTCCTGTTTCCTTGACCTTATTGAAGTTCCCTTTTTGAAAATTTCAAACTGACTGCAGGATCCCAATATCATGATCATTGTCAGTGCTACATAAAGAAAGGTGAATTTCTTCAACAATATTTATCTCCTGCCTTTAAAAGTATAATCATTATAACATTTAATGCTTTTTCTGGCGTTACTCATGCATTACTTGCCTTCATTCCTTGTCGGCTTTCTCCGGATTGGTTAATTTAATTTGTTCAAACTGGTGACACTTATTCCCCGACCTAACAAAAAGCGCAAGCGCCTTGTTCAGCCCCGACTAGCGCTGGAGGCCGACCGGTGAAGTCGTTCTTTGACTTCATTGGGCGGACCGAAATCGAAATGCGGAGGCGACTGTCCAACTCCGACAAGCGCTGGAGGACCTGACAGTGAAGTCGTTCTTTGACTTCATTGACAGGACCGAAGCGTCTCGAGGAGTTAGGAGCCGCAGCTAGACAAGCGACTCGAGGGGCTAGGCGCTGGAGCTAGATTAAGAATACGCCATGTATTTATTCACACCTAAATAATTTTTATAATTTCCTTAAAGACAAAAAAACAGGCCACAAATGCGGCCTATTGGAGTGCTTTGATATCTTCAATTATTTGTTCAAAAGGGACTTCCTTCAATCCTGTATAATTTTTCCTCATGTCCCCGTTTTGATCGACAAGATAGAAATCAGTTCCATGAATGACCTGATCCCCTGTCTCCGGTTTCTTGACAAGAGTCTTAAAGTTCTCAAGCGCGAATTTTTCTATTTCCTCTTGTGTATAACCAGTAAGGAACGACCAGTTCTTGAAATCAACATTGAACTTCTTGCCATACTCCTTAAGTACCTCAGGATTGTCAACAGCAGGATCTACACTGAAAGATACAATCTCCACGTCCTTAAGCCCTTCTTCTTTTATCATATCCTGAAGCTTCGACATATTGGCCGTCATTGGCGGGCAAACATCCGCACAGTTCGTGAAAATAAAGCTCGCCATCCAAACTTTTCCTTCTAAATCTGCTTTGCTTATTGATTCACCATCTTGATTTGTGAAAGTAAAATCCTCGATAGGATAGTTCTTCGCATCCTTTAAGCCGCTGTTTCCACACCCCGCAGCGAAAATAATTACTGCTGCAAGCATAAGAAGCGTGAGTACCTTTTTCAAAATCATCACCTGCAATCTTTCGAATAATGTCCATAGACAATTCTAGCAGAGGTATTTGAGAGAAGAAAGAAAAAGGTATGAAAGAAGTGTGAAATTATCATCATTTACCCTGTGCCATTGTGATCTTGTGAATTTTTCATCGTTTTAAAGAAATCTCTAATGAACTCTGTATAACTAAAGTTAACAGCTACATTATGGACTGGATAGTCGGCTTTATCAATTAAGTTCCTGAAATCTCCGATGCTTTGACCAAATGCCTCTCCTTTATTTACGACAATTTTAACAGGGATTTCAAGGGAAACGATATGGTCTTCATGTACTAACGCCCATAATGTAAGAACATCATGGAGAGGGGCACCCGTCAATTCAGGGTTTCGCTCCTTATAAAACTTGAAGTAATAATCGAACATTGGCTTCACAAGCTTTCCTACTTCACTTCCAATAGAATGATAATACTCATCTAATTCATTGATCAATGCTGGCGTCACGATTGCTCCACTAGTCACATCAAGCGGAATTATTTTCACCGGGGGTTTCGCTTGTGTCAACACAATATTCGCTGCATATGGATCTCCATAGAAATTAGCTTCAGCCACTGGCGTCACATTCCCAGGTTCGTTGAATGCACCACCCATAATGTAAAAGTCTTTTACTTTTTTCATGGTTTCAGGGTAAAGGATGAAAGCAGCCGCAAGCGATGATAGCCTGCCTACATTCACTATAATGATTTCATCCGGATTTTTTCGATGATCTCCTGGATGCCATGGAAGTTTTCAAGAGTGTAATCCACCTCAATATCAGGAATGATTGGCCCGAGTCCTTCAATGCCGTGGACGTCAGGTACATATTCAGGCGGATCACCTGTCAATGGCAGTTCAGCCCCTGCAAAAGCTGGTACATCAGGTCTCCCTGTAAGCTTCTGCAGATAAGCGGCATTTCGAAGGGCATCTTGTTTTGACACATTGCCGTAATCGGCAACTACACCAACCAAATCTATTTCCTTATTAAAAAACGCATATAATACAGCAATATTGTCATCTATTCCAAAATCACTAAAGAAGAGTATTTTTTTTACCAAGTCTGGCACCTCCTTTTTAAATTATATTGACAGCTTTGAAAATAATGGCAAAAAAATAAAAGCCTTATGATCACTTAGGGCTTTCTGTAAATATTGGGACCATTATCTCAAAAGTTGTACCTTCACCTTTTTTGCTTGATACTTTTATCTGTCCTTTCATCCTTTCAACAATTTGGTAGCAAACCATCAACCCATGCCTGTGCCGCGTTCCTTCAACGAATAAAAAGCTGTACCAAGTCTTGAAAGCTCCTCCGCAGTCATCCCGATCCCCGTATCCTTGATAACAAATACACCGAAATCTCCTTGCTTCTCAAGTGTCATGCTGAGCTTTCCACCATCACCCATCGCCTCAATGCCATTTTTCAGGATATTGATGAGCACTTGTTTTAATTCACTTTTATTGCCCCTTATTTTTACCTGATCCTTGATTTCAGTGTGCATAGAAATGTTTTTTGACATCATGGCATAAGAACTCATTAAATCCATGACCTGCTCCGTCATCTCACTGCCATCGATGATTACAAGCTTTCCAACATCCGGCTTGGCTAGACTCAAGTAGTCATTTATGATTGTCTCCGCCCTGTTCAATTCTTCAATCATAAGTTTTAAATACATATGATCTTCTTCAGACATCTCTTTAGAAAGGAAAATTTGCAGAAAACCTTTTACAACCGTCATAGGATTTCTGATTTCATGGGCTACAGAGGCAGCCAGCTGGCCTATCGCGTTCATTTTCTCGGCCCGCTGAAGCTCCTGCTGCAGCTTAGTACGTTCAAATATATCCTCCATTGTATTGATTGCTTCCTCTAACAAAAGTGACTCATTATCCCTAGGGATGTTTGGCCCAATTGCTTTGATGCAGCTGATACCCTCTCGAATAGTTGGGCGAGCTGGGAAGCCATCTCATTGAACTTTTCACTCAATAAACTTAACTCTGATTGATCATGCACTGGCAGCTTGACGGTCAAATTTCCAGAACTGATTTCCTTTATGCCAAAAAACAAGTCATCTACTGGTTTCATGACCTTCTTAAGGCCCAAATTCAGGATTACATATACAACAGCCAGGATGGCCGCCATCTCCAATAACAACAACATAAGTATTTCCACTTGATTTTCCTTGATGATGGATGCCTTTGCATCTATCCCAAGAATGGCCACTACATTTCCACTGTTATCAGTAATTGGGGCGAAGGATGAAATCCAAGAGTCATAATGATCGGTGAAAACATCTGTACTCGTTATTGTCTTATTTTCCCTTGTATTTCGATATGCACTTATGAATTCTTCACCTGCATCATAATACATAAGGGAATCGAATGAGTAATTTCTATAAATATCAGATGCAGAAAGGATGTAAACTTTCTGATTTGGATATTCTTCAGGCAGTATGACATAAGCTCCAAGGAATGATGCACTTTTGTCACCCACCATAGTCAAAAGCTTCTCAAGCCGCTTGATTGAAGGGTTTGATTTATCCCGGAATTCATCAGCACTTCTAATATCATCAGGGTCAATAGTGGATGACCAAATTCCTGCAACTCCTTCAACTTGTCAGCCATTTGAGTTTTCAATTGTTTTGACTGCAGGTAGAAACTCGTACCCATTGTCGATAAGACTACGACCGTTGTAATCATAAATGAGAACATTAGTATCTTGTTGAATAATGGCAGGTTCTTTACATTAAGCTTCATATCTTCATTGTCACATTTCATCCTATTCTAAAGTGAATAGTGAAAATATTCGACATCCCCTTTTGAATATCCTGTATATTACAAAATCTTTGACTACTTTAAAACGGCAGAACAAAAAGCGCAAGCGCCTTGTTCTGCCCCGACAAGCGCTGGAGGGCCGCCCGATGAAGTCGCTCTTTGACTTCATCGGGCGGATCGAAACGTCTCGAGGGGCTAGGCGCTGGAGCTGGATTAAGAAAACCTGGATAGTTACCCACATTGAAAATATTTTATAATTTCCTATTAAATGAAAAAAGTCCTGAAGTTTTATCCCTCAGGACTTGAACGATATTTCATATTGAACTATTCAAAGTAATACATGAACAATAGCACCTGGGCCCGTATGGGTACTTACAATTGGAGTCGTTTCTTCGATAGTAAAGTCATCATATCCAGAAGTTTCAAGGACGGCTTCCTTAATTTTCTCAGCGAGTATGTTCTCTTATCACATCTAGTCTTGCTACTATTTCTTCAGCTGATTTTCCATCCGTGGCCATTCGGGCAGCTTCAAGAACCTGGAACGCCAAACCTTTCGAAATAAAACGAGAATCAACACATTCACTTTTGCACTTGTCATCTGGCGGCACTTTCAGCAGAACGCACTGTATTAGCCATAAATTTACATCTCTATCAAAGCACTAGCTTATGAATATAATACCTATTCTGTAATGCAAATAAAAATAATTACATTCATTCTTGTAATTTTCTTATAAAAGAACAAAAGCGCCTTTGTATAGGCGCTTTAAAAATGAATCATCAGGCGTTATTTTTCAACTCAGCAGATTTGAATAACTGCTCATAATCCGGCCACTTCATAACTCTTTTTAAATACTCTTTAAAAGAATAAAACTTTTTTGCGTTTCTTTCCTGATAGATCGCTGTTATAAAAGTTTGCAAACGGACTTGGATCATAAAATAATAGGTGCTCTCTTCTTCCAACACAGGAATATCCACGACTTTAACCTTCTGTCCAACAACATTTTTGAACTCTAGGCTTTTGAATAACAAAATATCAATCCTCTTTTATACCCGTTTGAATATATTATACCCTAAATCCTGGTCGAAATGTGTCTGTTTACGCGGATATAATATTTTTTTATGATTTTTTTGCTACCTGGGGCGATAATCTTCATGATTTTTTTATATTCACTAGTGAGATTAAAGAAATGATTCTGTTTGAATACAAAAAACGTGTGGAAGTTCCACACGTTCGAATGACTGTTTACTTGTTAAAGAATCTTTATCCATAGCCTTTATTACAAGGATGATTCCTCGTCGCTCTCCTCGTCCATATCTCCGTATTGCTCTTGCCATACTTTTTCCTTCTTGAGTTTCCGTTTGTAAACAAATTTAGATAAGTTTACGCTGATTTCATACAAAACCAGGAGCGGAATGGTAACCAGGATATCTGACATGAAATCAGGCGGTGAAATGATAACTGAAATCACAATCAAGATAAAGTAAGCATACTTTCTGACCTTAACCAGGACGTAAGGATTAATGACTCCCAGGGAAGTCAAAAACATGACGACAACCGGCAATTCGAACAGTACTCCAAATGGGAGTGTCATATTCATGATGAACTTAAAATACTTTTCCGCCGTAAAGTTCGTTACAAGCATATCCCCGCTAAGCTCCACGAGGAAATTCAGAACTGTCGGAAAAATTACAAAGTAGCCAAAAGCAAGGCCAACGATGAATAGTATGAATAACGCCGGGATATACGAAAGTGATATTTTCCTTTCAATCGGCCTGAGTGCTGGTTTGACAAAAAGCCAAATCTGTGTGGCCAATACCGGAATCGTACCAGCAATCGCGATGATGGTTGCAAGCATGAAGTAAATCCATACGATATCACTTGGACCTAAGACTATTAACTTTACGTCAAGATCCCGGACAAAAAAGTTATATATCTCTTTAACGTAGAAGAAGCCTATGCCAAAGAATATAATGAATGCTACAGCCGAGACGATCAGCCTGTTTCGCAGCTCATCGAGATGATCCACCAGATTTAATTCTTTATCGTCCATATAACAATCCCCTGCCAATTCCGTTTGGTGCATTTCTTGAATAAAGCCTGTCATTTACAAGCCTTTTAAGAAAAAAGGTGTAAGACAAAAGCATCTTACACCTTATTTAGTAACTTTCGTAATTTCCTTCTTTTCTTCTTCGAAATCTTCCATGACATCGCTTGTCAATTCACGAGTTGACTTCTTGAATTCACGAAGCGTCTGTCCAAATGCACGTCCGATCTCTGGAAGCTTCTTTGGTCCAAAGATAATTAGGGCTAAGACAAGGATTAAGATTAATCCAGGAACTCCGATGTTTGATAACATATCAACATCTCCTTTTTCATATTGTAAATCTACTATGATTATAGTACTTTTACTCCCTTAAGTGGAGGAATCCCGTGAAAGTTCATAAGAAATTCACAAAGGTCTACGTAATCTAACTAAGTGTGACATTTCTTATTTTATAACATTTATCCTTAATTATCTATTATTAATATTATACCAGTAAATTAAACAACTGATTGTCCTTATTCAATTCCATGAAGGCGAAACCCTTATTCTCCATGCTTGCGATCAGCCTCTGGTAATCATGCTTACTCTTTAATTCAATTCCGACAAGTGCCGGCCCGCTTTCTTTATTATTTTTCTTTGTGTACTCAAACCTGGTGATATCATCCCCAGGCCCAAGTACATCATCAAGGAATTCACGCAACGCACCAGCACGCTGTGGAAAATTAACAATAAAGTAATGCAGCAAACCTTCATGAAGCAGCGACCTTTCCTTAATCTCCTGCATCCTGCTTATATCATTGTTGCCGCCGCTTATGACACATACAACTGACTTTCCTTTTATCTCATCACGAAGAAGGTCCAGGGCAGCAATCGGCAAAGCTCCTGCCGGCTCAGTTACAATTGCATGCTCATTATATAGCTCCAGTATGGATGAACACACTTTCCCTTCTGGAACTGCAACTATCTATCGACATTTTCCTTGCAAATTTCATATGTCTTGCTGCCAACACATTTAACAGCTGCTCCATCTACGAATGTATCGATTTCTTTTAGGGGAATAACACTATTTTGCTCAAATGCTGCGTTCATGGATGCTGCACCACAAGGCTCAACTCCAATAAGTCTAGTGGTTGGTGATACGCTTTTTATATATGTACTAACTCCTGCCATCAAACCCCCGCCGCCTATACTGGCGATTAAAAAATCAACAGAGTCCTGACAATCATTCAAAACCTCCACAGCAACGGTTCCCTGACCGGCAATCACTTTTTCATCATCGAAAGGATGGATGAATTCCCTTCCTTCTTTTTCAGCACATTGCTGCGCCTCCCGATAAGAATCATCGAATGTATCCCCGACCAGGATAATCTCAACGAACTCTCTCCCAAACATTTCGACCTGGCTGATTTTTTGGCCAGGTGTTGTCGCTGGCATAAAAATCTTCCCGTACACACCGAGCTGTCGGCATGCGTATGCTACACCTTGAGCATGATTCCCAGCACTGGCACACACCACACCATGATCAAGCCCCATTTCCCACAATAACTTCATTGAATAATAAGCGCCCCTTAACTTGAAAGAGCGTACATGTTGCAAGTCCTCACGTTTCAAATAAATATCAGCTTCATATTTTTCTGATAAACGCTGGTTCAGTTGCAATGGTGTATGGGCAACAACCTCTTTTAGATGCCGATAGGCAATGAGAATATCCTCAACACTTACCCATTTTTTCTTCATTGTTTCTTGTTCCATACTGTCACCCTCACTTTGCAAAATATTAATTTTTCCATTATAACATGAAATATCACAATATCAGTTAAATTTTTAAATATTTAATTTTAGGCTTTCAAGTTGAATATAATGGTAGTAAAATAACATATAATAACGGAAATTACGCTGGAGGGAAATGAGAAATGGAATTTTCATTAAACAGTTATGACGGGGCATTGCCGGTGGAGGTTACACTTGATGAGGACAACGGCCGCTACATGATTCGCAAAAGTGATACAAGCGGAGAGTATTTCAATAGTCCCTTGGAAATGGTGAAATGGATCCGAGACAACTTCAAGCCTGAGGATTTTTGCATTCCTGCAGAATTCACCCAAATGATGAATAGCCTTGCACAATTCGAATAACTCCATAACATCATCCAGCCAGATTTTCTAAAAAACGAACAGCCCCTGCGATCATGCATGGGCTGTTGTCATTTACAGAAATATTATAAGGCAATCCTTTTAGCATTCCGAGACTGGATGATCACGTCTCTAATTTCTTCGGCAAGTGAAGTTAAATCTTATCCTTATATTGCCTGCTGTGTACCGGAGGACTTATAATGACTTTTATTTTTGCAGGTTTGACAAGACGGCCGTTTTTTTCAATTTTATAAGAAAGTGAAAAAAGCAGCCCATTTTTAGACTGCTCGGCATTACTTCCGCTTATAAATCAAAAACTCATAATCATAGGGATTTTTTTCATCCGTGAGTCCGATTTCCCTTGACTCAAGCTCCCATTTATCAATGTCGAACACTGGGAAAAACGTATCTCCTTCAAACTGATGATGGATCATCGTAAGATACAGCTTGTCTGCATGATGAAGGACTTCTTTGAATATTTCCGCACCGCCGATGACGAAAATTTCTTCAGATTTGTTCTCAATGGCATAGGCTAACATTTCCTCAATTGAATGGATCACAGTACAGCCTCTGGACCGTAATTTTCATCACGAGTAATAACGATATTTTCTCTGCCTGGGAGAGGCTTTCCGATTGATTCATATGTTTTCCTTCCCATGCAATCGGATGTCCCATCGTCACACGCTTAAAGAACTTCAGGTCCTCCGGAAGTCTCCACGGGAGCTGGTTATGGTATCCGATGACTCGGTTTTCATCCATTGCCCAAATTAGTGATATCATACACTGACAACCCCTTTTATATGAGGATGCGCTTCATAATTGACCAGCTCGAAGTCTTCATATTTAAAATCAAATATTGATTTGACCTCAGGGTTGATTTTTATTTGCGGCAATGGCTTAGGATCCCGGGTAAGCTGCAGTTTAACCTGCTCCACGTGGTTCGAGTAAATATGGGTATCTCCGAAAGTATGAACGAACTCACCTGGCTCAAGATCACATACATGAGCGACCATCAAGGTCAGCAGAGCATAGGAAGCGATGTTGAATGGCACGCCCAGGAAGACATCAGCGGATCTCTGGTACAGCTGGCAGGAAAGCTTGCCATCAGCTACATAAAACTGAAACATACAATGACATGGAGCAAGGCCATTTTATCGATTTCAGCAACGTTCCAGGCATTGACAATCATCCTTCTCGAATCAGGATTAGTTTTAATTGTCTGAATCAATTCTGAAATCTGGTCTACCGTTTCTCCATTTGCACCTGTCCATGATCGCCATTGGCTGCCATAGACCGGGCCTAGTTCTCCTTTTTCATCTGCCCATTCATTCCAGATGCGCACCCCATTTTCCTGCAGGTACTTCACGTTCGTATCTCCATTCAGGAACCAAAGAAGTTCATGGATGATTGATCTTAAATGAAGCTTTTTTGTTGTTAGCAGCGGAAATCCATCCTGTAGGTTGAAGCGCATTTGATAGCCGAAAGTACTGATGGTGCCAGTACCCGTCCGATCCTCTTTTTTCACACCAGTATTCAAGACATGCTCGCAAAGTTCTAGATATTGTTTCATGAATTTCCCTGCCCTTCAAAACGTTCGATTTCTTTTTCTTATTTTAGCAAATAAATCAACAATGGTGGAAAGATATATCCTTATTTTGAATTCTCTTATTACTTTGCTACGGGATTCCATATTTCCTGCATGAATGCACCAGAATGGCAAAAAAGGCCTACTTAAGGCCTTCGATATATTGATAGGTTTGCGGTGCAGCTTCCTTAAGCAATTTTGCTGGGAGTCCGCCAATATAGAACATCGCAAAGCTTTCTGCAAAGTATTCCTCAGGATAATCAAGGAAATAGGCACGGCCAGGAAAGAGCAGCCGGCTTTCATGCTTCCAGATTTTCAAAAATCTTTCTTCATGCCTGATTCCATCATAAACGTGGCGGTCAAGAGAATGTGCGAGTTCATGCAACTCGAGGTTTACAGATCCATGGCCCTTCCCTTTCTCACTGCTGCCAATTTTCACAAGGACGGTCCTTGAACCCCCGATCCCTGGGACCTGATCCCAGGTCTTTTTAGATGTATAACCTCGCGGAACAATCCCCTTCAGGTGGCTTGCACTTGGATTATCCGTCAAACTCCCTTCAAATAACTTCACTTTAATATTGCTGTCTACCGCTTTAATAATCATGCTTTCAGGAAGGAGCATAAGCCTGTTAATAATCTGCGCTGCTTCACTTTGATCAAAGTCATTTTCTGGCAGAACAATCAACTTACCGGCAAGACGGACGTTTTCCGGCTTCAGGGATTCATATAGCAGGGATTGTTTAGGATACTCATATAGAAAAATGCCGTCCATATTGCATTGGAACTGCCTAGAAGTGTGAAGGAAAGTACGATAACAAGGAATATTTGAAAAACCCTTCGCATTTATTATCCCCTTTCCTGAAGTGTATTTCCGAAGATGCCTTTAGGGTTGATGGAATGTAATTTTCGAGGGGAATTGTCTATATTATTCTATTAAATTATAACATATGATCGCTTGCCTGCTGGCTGAGAAATTCAGGAAGGTGGAAAAGAATTCCCCTGCATTTCTGCGCTGAACAAAAAGCGCAAGCTCCTCGTTCAGCCCCGACAAGCGCTGGAGGGCCGACCAGTGAAGTCGTTCTCAGCTCCAGCGCCTAGCCCCTCGAGTCGCTTCGGTCCGCCCAATGAAGTCAAATGAAGGCATTCTTCAATCGTCTCAATCTTGATGCCTGTGGTACCTGATAGTCGGGCTATATCAACACTTTGTCCAGCAATGTTCTTGGCATTCCTGATCATCACTTCATTCGTGCGCCGGTCGAGCTCTTTCATTGATTCAGCCACCATATTTTTCCTTTTTACAGTTCTTTACCTATAACACAACCGAGTTAATTTTGCCGATCAGCTTGGCGTTTCCTCGCTGAAGCAACTTTATTTGAGGTGCAGTCTGCAGTGCAACCACTTTCGCCATTCCAAGGTCATAGATTCTTTGTTCAAGAAGCTCAATCGCATTGCGAAGTGAATCTAGTTTCATTGAAGACATTTGATCACCATTCAAAACGTCTTGTTCAAGTTGCGGAAGATTAGCCCTTTTGAATGAACATATTCATACAATTGGTTATAATACTCAACTTCATCATGCGGAATCCCGATAAATCTGGCATTGACTTGGCCGATATGTATGAAAACACCATCTTTTTTTGTAAAATGGGCGCTCACTTGCCGGAGTCATGATCAGCTCCAACCAGTTGTCATATGTAACAGGCAATTGTTGTATTATTAATTGGTTCGTTGGTGAATACATAGAATCACTACCCGCTTAAGACGATTATCTAAAATAATGATTTAAATTGTCTGATAATACTCATTATCATAACATAAATAATGAAACACCTTTTTGGCTTGTAATAGCAGTACGGAATACATTATCAAAAGTTTCAAGAAGTTCATAAATCCTGAATTTCACCTTTAATCCTGTCCATGCATATAGATGAATACTTAAAACTGGAAGGTGAATTCACATGCGATTTATTTTTAAAAGAGAGCCTATTGAGGATTTGCGATTGGAATTACGGAAGGTCATCCAGGCTATGTGTTCGGGTCATCTTGTTTTAGTGGATCTATTATTCTATTCACTTATTTTCACCATCTTAATCATTCCGGCAGCCTCCCCTTTACTCCACTTCACAGCCACCTTTTTACTCATATATGCATCATTTGCTTGCTTATTCTTGTTTGTAAAAAGGGCGGTAAGAGAAATCACCGAATATCAGGAGGAGTAGGATTTATGTGCGAGTTAGGAAAATAAAAAAAGGAACAGACCTGTATCTGTTCCTGGGTTCCATTATTGCACATTCTTTTGCTGCTCACTTGCTTCAGCTTTTTTCTTGTTCAAATAGTGGACGACAAATGTTGCCGTAAAAGTAATCAGCAACAGAATAAAGAAATGGGCATGTTCTATATGGATGCCAAAGACACCAGCAAACATTTTTGCAGATATGATAAAAATCAGGATGTAGGCAGTCGTCTCAAGTTCAGGGATCTTTTCAATCAATCTAAGAAATACCCCTGCAACTCCTCGCATCATCAAGACACCGAACATACCGCCAAGAAGCAGGACCCACACTTCTTCGCTGACACCCAAAGCCGCAAGGACACTGTCCACAGAGAATGCGATATCCATTAATTCCACTGCAGCAACCGTACCCCAAAATGTACCAAACAACCGGATCAGCAGGCCGCTCTGATTGATTCCTGCGACTTCCCCGCTATCCTGACTTTCACCTTTTTTCTTTTCGATAAAGTATTTAATTGCCAGCCAGGCCAGATAACCAGCGCCAAGAACCTTCACCCACCAGAACTCGATTAAATAAACACCTATACCAATTGCGATGAACCTGAAGGCGTATGCGCCAAGCAATCCATAGAACAACGCTCTTTTCCTCTGTTTTTCGGGCAAGTGTTTTACCATCACTGCCAGCACTAAAGCGTTGTCAGCAGATAAAAGCCCTTCAAGGATAACGAGTGTCCCGATTAATCCCCAGCTGACAGGATCAGTTAAAACCTCAACCCACATATCCCAATTGAAAAACTGGACATAAGTATCAACAAACCCTTGTAGTATGTCTGCCATTCTAGATGACCCTCCCATTTTTTTTGGTTCTTAGGAATTGTATAGAAAAACCCAGCATTAGCCGGGCCTCTATAAAAACTTATTTCATTTTACTCAATTTAAGTCCTAAATCAGCCAAAATAAATGGGATTTTTGCTTGCTTTATTGTTCAACACAGCAGTTTCTCTGAAGGTAATCCTCAACTTTTCCATTTAGGCGGAGTATTTTTCGCCCAGAATATTTTCCCTAGCTCATAATGGGTCTGGAAGTTATCCTGATAAGTGTGGTAATGGAAATTAAACCAGAAACCATCCTTCGGCGGCTGGTCCCTCCTGACGTGAAACCGGATAATATCCTTCCCATTATCCCCGATTATATGGAATATTTTTTCAGACTCACCACCACCAGGTACTTCCGTGATACGGAGAGATGTCAGCTTTTCTCCGGGAAACTGGAAAGCTACCTTTTCGATTGCCTTTTCTATGTTCGGCAAAATAGTTTGCCTGAATTCATCTTCAATCACAGGTCCAATTTTCGCACCGAATTTCTGAAAAGATTGTTGTTCGGCTTCCATCATTGTCCTATGTATGAACATCTCCCTCTCCAATTCCTCATCTAAAGGGACATCGAGCGAATCAGCGAAACTTGTTTCAGCGGCGGTCGATTTTTCAGATCTTTCTGTTGTAGTTGTCAGAAACCCATTCACCTGGGCAGGAGACACCATCCCAAATGTAACCATGGAGATTATGACAACAAGCGATTTGCGCAGCCATGCGGGCATGTTGATCACATCCTTATGTAAATAGGAATAATTATCTGTGAAAATATCAATCTGTCTAAGTTAAATATATACGTGTGTAGTAACAACCTAAATTGGTCATAATAAATAAATATGCTTAGGATTATTATAACTTGTTTATACGTGAAATTGGGCAAAGGGTTTCAGATTTTTCAAAAATGGTAATAAGGAAATATTAGAGGCTTTAATTAAAGTTAAAAAGGGAGGTCATAAGTATGGAGTGGGTCGCTGTTGCAGTCAGCCTAATTACGCTTGCTTATTTTGTCTATTTGGCAATTGCGGATTAAATAGGAAAATGAATGAACGGACAGTAATCACTTCTTTATTGTCCGTCAAAAAAAAATACTTCTGCAGACGATTGTATGGTACATAGAAAAAGAATGAGGTCTGGCCTCATTCTTTTTCTATGACTCCAAAATGGAATTTTGCAGTTTTTCTTCTGTATACTTCGAAACCAAAATCATCAAATCGGCTGCTTCTGAAATGGTCTTTCAAGACTACTCGTTTCCTGGCGACACGGTATGCATGTTCAATGAGTTCTTGTGAGAGTCCATCGTATACAGCGAAGTGGGTCAGTCCCCTGATTCCATCTGACTCTAATATCGATTCATCGAACATCGGGTCAAAATATACACAATCTACGCTGTTGTCTTCTTTTGCCTCGAGGAACTCCAGTGAATACCCTTGCAGCACTTCTATTTTGTCCATAGCCTTATTAATGGCTTCTATTCCTGAATCCCATTCCTTGAGTCCAGTTTTGACTAAATATGCAAGCTCTGGTCTTGCTTCTATTCCTGTAACAGAACCCGACTCACCTACAATGAAGCTAGCTACGATACTATCTGAACCAAGGCCGAGTGAACAGTCAAGAAAACTCATCCTTCCTGCAGTTTTGCTGCATCTGTGAGAGGATCGCTTTCGCCTTTCATTAATCTTTTGATTCGGAACATAGCGGAATTCGGGTGAAAAAAGAAAGGTTCTGCAGCTCCCAGCGGAAAAAGCTCAAGCCGGTCTTTGCCAACTACCAGGCAGTCATCCTTCACGATTTCCTGGATTGCCGATACTGACCTCTTTTTCCTTGGTACGAAATCCATTTTGAGCTCAAAGGCTATGGCTCTTGCTTCAGCTGTCATATTCTCATTTGTCCTGCCTGCTGTTGTCACAAACAAACCTAACACCCCCAGACACTAATTCGAATACAAAGAAAAGGACGTCCGTAGACATCCTTTCAAACTTTTGCTTCGCAGTGTTTACTCTAATGCTCTTTAAAGCTATTCATTAAATTTCCCTTTGTTAAAACCAATCAGTGCCTAGCAATGAGAATCAAAGGCAGATGTTAAGTTATCCATGATTGCTTCCATTGGCTGTCCTTCGATATCATGGCGTGGAATGAAATGAACGACTTCTTTGCCTTTTAATAATGCCATTGAAGGTGAAGAAGGCTCAAGATCAGTGAAGTACTCACGCATTTTTGCAGTTGCTTCCTTGTCCTGACCAGCAAACACAGTCACAAGATGATCTGGTTTTTTCTCATTTCTTAAGACTGCTTGAGTTGCTGACGGACGAGCGAGACCAGCAGCACAGCCACAAACAGAGTTAACTACGACAAGCGTTGTTCCTTCCGCATTTTCCATGAAATCTTCCACTTCATCCGCAGTAAGCAATTCCTTGAAACCAGCACGTGTCAATTCCTCACGCATCGGCTTTACCATTTGTCTCATATATTCCTCATATGCCATTGACATAAATAATTCCCTCCCAAACGATAGTTTGCAGTGTTAGCATACTATATTTTTAAGGCTAAAGGCAATAAAAGAACGTATCACCTGTCTTATGTGATGAACAATCAGAATGTTTCTCTAACGCCACTATTGTTTTCTGGCTTCCGTCATTTGTTTCCAGACTGAGCCTTAGCTTCCTCGCCATGCTCAATACGGGCAATCGCTAATTTCACCTGCATGCTTACTTCGAATTCTGGATCGTCTTCAGCACCCTTTAACGCAGACAGTGCCCTTTCATCTCCAACTTCGTACAGGAACATCGCCGCCCTCCAGCGGACAAGCTTGCTTGGGTCCTTTAGGGATTCAATCATTTCATCCATTGCTTCCGAATAACCAAGGTCAGATAAGCAGTCACCTGCTGTCCTGCGAACAGTAACAGTTTTGTCATTTAGAGCTTTGTACAGCAATAGCAGAACCTTTTTGTCCTCAATCATCCCTAAGTAAACGGTGGCTAAACGGCGTATAGATGCTTTCTCATCTTGTAAGGCTTTTTCAAGCACCGGCAGGTCCTCTATAGAGGGATCTTCCATTTGCTCAAGAAGCTGGTATCTGATCCGCCAATCCGGATTTTCCAAGTCCGCTTCTGTAATCTTGATTTTTTTCTTTGCTGCTTTAATCTGAGCTTCCTGGCCAGGATTTTTAGCCAGCTGAACGAGCTCCTCTAGCCTCTTAGGAGGATATGCAGCCAAAAGCTCTTCGACAACATCATTTCCTACCTGATCGAAATCTCCATAACGGACTCCAAGTTCCTTCCACCGGCGGACCATCACAACGTTATCCTCGGGAGTCTGTACCTCACCTACCTTTGTCACGAAAGATTCTGGCAGTCCAAACCGCTTCTCTTCCGTGCCATCAGTCAGCTTCACCTGCATGGGAATTCCCTTATATACCTGCACAAGGACTTTTACTTCCCCAAAATGCTCATTGATTTCAGGTGCATCATTTGATTCTTCTGCATCTTCTCCGAACGCTTTCCTGACCTCAGGAAGGATTACCTTCCAATCATATTTTGCATTCCTTTCGACTGCCAGGAAATCTGCAACATGGTAAACCCCTTTTACCCCTTCAATCTTCAGTATGTTCACAACGACTTCGGGTGCCCCGGCCGCTGAGTCCTTTTTATAGTTATTGCTCTTGCCCATAGGAAGTTCCTCATCCAGATTGATCTTCATCGTATTCGGGCTTGGCGTTGGTTCAATTGATACAATTTTCACATTCCCACCCCTTTATATTTTTCAGGAATGATGCCATTTTAACATAGTGGAGAATAGATAGCATTTCGAAGCCCTTCACACAGAAGGCCCACTAGGTTCTGACAGCTTTTGTGCTTTTTCCCTTGAACCTGTCCGAAGTTGCACTATATAGTCAGGGCAGGAAGTCTTTTTGAGTGATAAAAAATAAGACCTGGAATCCCAGGTCTTATTCGTTTTCGGCGAGCTCGGATAAATAGCTCCACCTTTCAATTAGGTACTCTAGCTGCTCATTCAACTCTTTCTCTTCATTCACCAGTGCCTGGCCTTTTTCAAAATCACTCCCGATACTGGCCATTTCTGTCTGCACTTCTTCAAGGCGGGCTTCTGTACCAGCAATCTTATCCTCAATTTCTGCCCATTCTTTTTGCTCCTTGAAGCTCAGTTTCTTTTTCTTCGGTTTTTCTGTCTGCTCTACCTTTTCCTTCTTTGGCACTGTAGGAGCAGATTCAATTTCCGGCCGCTTTTCAAGGTATTCTGAGTAATTGCCGTAATGCAGGTCTGTCTGTCCATTACCTTCCAGTACAAGCAGCAAATCAACGACCTTATCAAGGAAGTAACGGTCATGGGATACCGAGATGACGACACCAGGGAAGTCTTCCAGGTAATCTTCCAATACAGTTAATGTCTGTGTGTCCAAATCATTGGTTGGCTCATCCAGCAACAGAACGTTGGGTTCCTCCATTAACAGCTTTAATAAATAGAGTCTGCGCTTCTCGCCTCCGGAAAGCTTCCTGATTGGAGTTCCATGTGCATAAGGCAGGAACAGAAATCTCTCGAGCATTTGTGCAGCTGAAATTGTCTTGCCATCAGTAGTTTGGACGATCTCTGCTGTCTCTTTAAGGTATTCAATCACCCGCTTATTTTCGTCCATATCCTCATTTTCTTGAGTATAGTAAGCGATTTTCACGGTTTGTCCGGTGATGATTTCACCGTCATCAAGCATGATCCTGCCTGCGAGGATATTCAGCAAAGTCGATTTCCCTGTTCCATTGCGGCCGATGATTCCCAGCCTGTCCCCAGGTTTCACAAGAAGATTGAAGTGATCTAGAATTACTTTATCTTCGTATTTTTTGTTGCATCCTTCAGTTCAAGCACCTGTTTGCCCAGCCTGCTGCCACTCAAAGAGATGTCGAGTTTTTCAGAAGACTTCACATTAGACACTTCATCATCCAGTTTGTCAAAACGCTGGATGCGAGCCTTCTGTTTGGTTGTCCTCGCCTTAGCCCCGCGCCGGATCCATTCAAGTTCCTGCCTGAACAAATTCTTTTTCTTTTCAAGTGTTGCGGCTTCATTTTCCTCTCGGATTGCCTTGGCTTCAAGAAAGCTGGCATAGTTGCCTTTATAGCTATAAAGACTTCCACCATCAAGTTCAAAAATCCTGTTCGTCACTCTGTCAAGGAAATAACGGTCATGGGTAACGAGCAGAAGTGACCCTGAATATCTGGATAGATAGTCTTCAAGCCATTTTACCGTCTCATAATCAAGATGGTTTGTGGGCTCATCCAGAATCAGCAAATCCGGAGATTCAATCAAAACCTGAGCGAGTGCGACACGCTTCTTCTGTCCGCCGGATAGCTCGCCCATTTTTTTGGTGAAGTCCGAAATTCCTAGCTGCATGAGTATGGATTTGGCTGCAGTATTCGCATCCCAGCCGTCAGAACTATCCATTTTCCGCTGCAAGTCATAAAATCTTTCCTGAAGTCCTGGATCATCAGGTTTTTTACCCAATTCAGAGAGAATAATCTCATAATCTCTCATCAGCTTCAAGATTGGAGCGTCACCGCTGAAAACCTGATCAAGAACCGTTTTGTCATGTTCCATCTCAGGCTGTTGGGATAAAAATGAAATTTTATAGTCTTTGGCAAAAATAATATCGCCAGAATCCGGCTGGTCGATGCCCGCCACGATTTTGAGTAATGAAGATTTCCCTGTTCCGTTCACACCGAGTAAACCGACTCTTTCACGCTCGCCGATTGTAAAAGAAATCCCATTAAAAAGCTCTTTTTCTCCGTATGTTTTCGTCACGTTTTCGATCGTGATCATTTTCATGCCTTACCATTCCATTCACTGTAAAATTGATCCAGGAAAGTCTCCATGAATTGGTGTCTTTCCTCAGCAAGTTGTCTCGCATGATCTGTATTCATTTTAACCTTCAGCTTCAAAAGCTTCTCGTAGAAGTGATTGACCGAGGAGCTGTCGCCATTCCTGTACTCCGCCAGCGTCATTTCTCCCCTGATATTCAGGTCAGGTTCGTAAATCGGGTGCCCTTTCTTTCCACCGAATGCAAATGTCCTGGCAATCCCAATAGCACCTAGAGCATCAAGCCGGTCAGCATCCTGCACAATCTCAGCCTCGATACTATCGAGCTCAATCATCCTGCCGCCTTTATAGGAAACTGTTTCGATGCAACTCCTTATCCTCGAGCTAGTTTCGCTGTCTAATTGTATGCTTTGTAAAAATGAATCAAGTTTCAACCATCCGGCTTCTTCCGATTCATTCAATTTATCATCTGGAATGTCGTGGAGCAAGGCCGCCATTTCAATAATGAACCAATCACCCTGCTGTTCTTTGCTCCATATAAGCCGGGCATTCTTCCTGACCCTGTCAATATGGTGCCAGTCATGTCCCGAAGAATCTTTGCCAAGCTCAGTTTTAACAAATTCCTCTGCCATTGCAATATTATCTCTCATATGCGCACCTACTTTCCTACCGAACTCATTTTACCATATAAAGTGATGAGAGATAGCTGGATAAATATTATTAGGATGCGTAAAATGCAGCCTGTACTTTTACCTTTTTTTAATAGCAGCCTGTCTATCGGACACTTTCTCCGGGTTCTTCTCTTTGTTTGTCCGTTAGAGATCTTCTATTGGACACTTTCCCCAGATTCTGCTCTCAGTTTGTCCGTTAGAGGCGTTCTATCGGACACTTCCACCACATTCTGCTCTCAGTTTGTCCGTTAGAGGCGTTCTATCGGACACTTCTCACACAGTTTGCTCTCTGTTTGTCCGTTAGAGGCTTACTATCCAAACATTCTCTATAAATTACCGAAGTAAGTCGATTGGATCTTTTTTGCCGGACCAAAAGAAAAAGTGCCAAGATTGGCACTTATGCATCTGCGTTATTCCAGCTGATCCCGATTGTATGTTCACCAGCATGTACACCGATGACGGCTCCAATTGGGCAGCTAAGGAAACGGATGTCGGAGAATTTTGCTTCAAGCTGGCTTTGCCATTCGTCGGCAACCTCTTTATGGAGGCCGTATAGAATGTACACTTCTCTTATACCATATTTATCATGGGATTCTTTCAAATAATCGAATATTTTCTCTCGCGCTTTTTTATCGCTGCGGACCTTTTCCTTTGTATTTAGAGCGCCATCTTCAATACTGATGATAGGTTTGATATTTAGCATGCTTCCAAGATAGAATTGCATACCTGACATACGTCCGCTTCGATGAAGCTGTTCAAGGCTCCCGATCATGACATAGGTTTCATTTGACTCACGGATGATTTCCAGCTTCTCCTTGATTTCCTCGATTGATGCTCCCTGTTCAGCTAATGCTATTCCTTTTTTTAATAGAGACGTCAAAGGATATGTGAGAATTTTCGAATCAAAAGTTATGACGGGAATATTAACATCTTTTGCAGCCTGTACACTAGAGGCCACTGTTCCGCTCAGCTTGGAAGAGATCAGGACTGAGAATACGATGTCATAATCTTTTTCAAGCTTATTATATAGTTCCATAAATACGCCCGCAGGGGGCTGGGAGGTTTTCGGCGGCGTTTTCACTGTTTTTAATCTTTCATATAATTCTTCTGCTGTAAGATCCTTTCCATCCAGGTACTCAACATCATCCAATACAATGGTCATTGGTACTTGATATACATCAGGATGGTTCTTTAACTCCTCATCCAGATAGGCTGTACTATCAGTAACCCAGGCGATTTTCTCCAAACAATCTCCTCCTATTTCGATTTTTCAGTTCTATTAAACACCATGGTTTTTACAAACATTCCAATTTCCCTTTACTAAAGGACGGAAATGCTTATACATATCATCGGGTACTTCCTCACAAATAGAACTATTATAGTCTATATTTATTTTTAACTTGTTAATAGACTATTCTGAAAACAACACAGAAATTCCTGCCTCGGAGACAGGAATTATTATTCACTCAATAATTTTTTTGATTTTTTCCAGTGAAGCTATCATATAATCGACCATTTCTGATAAGTCGTCAATCTGTTCTTCATAAATAAGACGGTTGAAGGAAACCTGCACATGGCTTTTGATCGTTGGTTTATCTCCCAATGGGTCAAGCAAGGCGGTTTGCACTATCGCACGATCTCTTCCCCATATTTCCTCAAGCCATCTATGAACTTCCTTAAAAACAACCATTTCATTTTTATGATGAAGTGAGAAAGAAATATTCACTTTACACCCTGCAAGCTGTTTGGCTTTCACACTTTCCAATAGCTCCGCCGAGAGGTTCTCCAATCCGGCCTCAATGGTCATCATTGCCGATAAAAGATCCGGTTGATAACCTGTTTTAGTGAATGAAATTTCATATTTACGCGACAGCTTGGCGGCATTAATCCAGTCATTGCGGTCAATCACAATAATTTCTCCGCTCAAATCCCTGTCATATATATCGCCTTCTATTACGACTTTGATGTTTTCATAAGCTGTCGGGTCAAACAAAAGCTTCCACTCCTTTTAAAAACAATAACGAAATATAGCCAGCCCCATCTCACAGCGTGTAACATTCCATGAAAGTCACTTTCATGTTACCACTATGCCTGAAAGGACTGGCCATGCTAATTTTCACTTAGAACAATCCAACAGCGTTGCCTTCTTCATCAACATCCATATTCAATGCTGCCGGAAGCTTCGGCAAGCCTGGCATTGTCATGACTTCACCTGTCAATGCGACGATGAATCCCGCACCTACTGACGGCTTAAGTTCCCTGACTGTTATAGTGAAGCCTGATGGCCTTCCAAGTTTTTCCGGATCATCAGACAATGAATATTGTGTTTTGGCCATACAGACTGGCAGCACACCCCAGCCAAATCCTTCAAAGTCAATCAGCTGCTTCTTAGCTTTCGGTGAAAACTCGACTCCATCCGCACCATAAACCTGACGGGCAATCGTCTTGATTTTATCCTCCAGTGAATCGGATAAGTCATAAAGGTGGGCAAATGTGTTTTCGCTTTTTTCGATGACATCAAGAAGTTTCTCTGCAAGCTCCACTCCGCCGGCGCCGCCCTTTTCCCAAACTTCCGTCAGGGCAACCGGAATCCCAGCATTCTCACACATTTCTTTTAATGTGTTGGTTTCAAGCTCTGTATCAGTAATGAATCGGTTAATGGCAACTACATATGGCAAGCCAAAGCTGGCAATTGTCTCAACATGCTTTTTCAGGTTCGTAAAACCATCTCTTAATGCTTTCACATCTTCGTTTACCAATTCCGTTTTCTTCATTCCTCCATGCATTTTCAGTGCACGTATGGTAGCCACAATAACAACAGCCGAAGGATCTATTCCTTCAGTTCTTGCTTTGATGTTCAGAAACTTTTCAGCCCCAAGATCAGCACCGAATCCTGCTTCTGTAACGACAAAATCCGCAAGCTTGGACGCAGCCTCGGTCGCGATGACACTGTTACAGCCATGTGCGATATTCGCAAATGGACCGCCATGGATCAACGCCGGGGTATGTTCAATCGTTTGGACAAGGTTAGGCTTTACTGCTTCCTTCAATAATAAAGTCAAAGCCCCTTCTACTCCCAGGTCACCCACAGTAACAGGCTGCTTGTCATAGTTATAAGCAACAACCATCCTTGAAAGACGGAGTTTTAAATCCTTAAGATCGCTTGCAAGACAAAGTACAGCCATGATCTCTGAAGCAACCGTAATATCAAAACCATCTTCACGAGGAACGCCCTGCATTGGCCCGCCAAGTCCGACGATCACTTTTCTTAGTGCACGGTCATTCAGGTCCAGCGCACGCTTCCAAACAATTCGGCGCTGGTCTATGTTCAGCTTGTTTCCCTGCTGCAGGTGATTATCAATCAAAGCTGCCAGCGCATTATTTGCCGTAGTAATTGCATGCAGGTCCCTGTGAAGTGAAGATTGATATCCTCCATCGGAAGCACCTGCGCAAAACCTCCGCCTGTTGCTCCGCCTTTAATTCCCATCGTTGGTCCTAATGATGGCTCACGCATAGCAATCATCGTTTTTTTACCAAGCTTGTTCAATGCATCCGCAAGCCCGACCGTTACAGTCGATTTACCTTCACCAGCTGGTGTAGGATTAATTGCAGTAACAAGAACGACCTTGCCGCTTTCTTTTGTTTTTAACTTAGCCAAAGCTTCTGAAGACAGCTTCGCTTTATACTTGCCAAACAGCTCAATATCATCGGCATCCAGGCCAATACTTGCTGCAATATCAACAATCGGTTTCATTTTACTGTCACGAGCAATTTCAATATCTGACTTTACATGAATATTTGTACCCATTTCCAATCCCCCCAGATATTCTCTATATGCTTACCATTTTATATTTTACCATCAGTGAAATACTATCAGGTAAAAAATATTCATTTGTCATAAAATTTCCTCTTTAGCCAATTGCTCCACAAAAGAATTCAGACTATAATAAAAATTATTGATTTTAGTTTGATAAAGGGAGGTTACACATTGCCAATAAAAATCCCGTTGCATCTGCCAGCGAAAGAAATACTGGAAAAAGAAAATATTTTTATCATGGATGACAGCCGTGCTGCCAAACAGGATATTCGGCCGTTGAATATACTGATTCTGAATTTAATGCCCGAAAAAGAAAAAACCGAAAGACAGCTGCTCAGGCTGCTCGGAAATACGCCACTCCAGGTGAACATAACATTTTTAAAAACCGCTACATATGATTCAAAAAATACATCACAATATCATCTGGAAGAGTTTTACCAAACCTTTACCGAAGTAAAAGAAAAGAAATATGACGGCATGATCATAACAGGTGCACCAATAGAGTTGATGGAATTCGAGGAAGTAAACTACTGGGATGAACTGAAGGAAATCCTCGACTGGACTGAGCGGAATGTCACGTCCACATTGCATATATGCTGGGGAGCACAGGCTGCTTTATACCACCACTATGGCATCAAGAAATATGTCCTGCCGAGGAAATGCTCAGGAGTATTTAATCACAGAGTCCTGGACCATAGTGAAATGCTTCTAAGAGGCTTCGACGATGAATTCATTGCCCCTCATTCACGGAATACGGACATTCCAGAAGAAGCCTTGCAAAATCATCCTGGGTTGAAGCTGTTGGCTTCATCAGATGAAGCCGGCGCCTTGATTATTTCCAGCAAAGACAGCAGGAGAATCATGATCACCGGCCACCTTGAATATGAAGCTGAAACTCTTGCTGAAGAATACTTAAGAGATACGAAAAAAGGCATTGAAATCGAGATGCCGGAAAACTATTTTCCACAGGATAATCCTGATAAAAAACCGGCAAACCGCTGGAGAGCCCATGCCCATCTGTTCTTTTCCAATTGGCTGAACTATTACGTATACCAGGAAACTCCTTATGAATGGGATTAGAAAAGGCATCGACAGAGTCGATGCCTCTCTTCATTTCCGGATCTATATCCGGCTCTTCTATTAACCTTGCGGAGCATAATAGACTTCTTCAAAAGGCTGGACGACGACGAAGCCTTCACCGCTGAATTTCATCTGGATGGATTCGCCGCTTCCACGGCCAAGGAACGTTTTGAACGAAATATCTGTTACGAATTCAGGCTGGAGATTTCCAGACCAGGCTACAGTTGCGTTCGGGTCTGTATAAACCGGATTCTCAGGGCTGACAAGCAGGGTCAGCGGTTCATAATGGGATGTGATCGCTACCATCCTGTACCCTCGAGACGGACATTGAACAATCCTCCAGACAGCATTCCGGAGACCCGGCGCATCAGCTTGATATCCCAGATGATGGAAGCTCAAATGCCAGCAGGTCATTGCCGTTTACGAAAATAGCTTCATTTTGCAAATGCAAAATTGATATTTTCTTTCCCTGATCAGCGAGATAAAGCTTTCCATTTCCATTTGCCTTCATTAGTGAAGCACCTTCACCTGTTAATGCCTTTTTGAACATCTTGCCGATCCCGTGTTCAAGCACTCCCTCGCGCTCAAACTTGATCTGGCCGCGATAGGAAACCATTGCTCCAGCTTTCGACCATACCTGGCCATTCAGGTTGATTTCCAGCATTCTCGGTGTTTCCAGCTCAAATAACCCTTCCCCTTTATCCTGCTGCTTTGTGTTGCTCACAAACTCTTCGATTGAATATCGACTCATCATAATGCCTCCTTATTTTATAACCTGGAACATGAAAATCCACATAAATGATAGTGACTGCTGTAGTTCTATAGGCAATGAACCATGTGGAAGCTGTTCAGCCGCTTTTTTAAATACTCCGAACTCACCCGCTTTACTCCAGCCATTTTCCAGAGCTAGCTTTTCCAGCTCCCAAGGCATGATTGTATTGCAGATTACTTCTTCTCCATACAACCTTCTGAAGCTGTATGTCCTGGGCTTTGCAGTTGGTCCGAGGATGCCAATGCAGGCATAACCATCTGGCTTAAGGATCCGGGCCATTTCTTTTAGCGATTCATAGGGATTGTTGGTCCACTCTATTGAATTAATCGCCATAACTGCATCAAAATGGTTATCGGGGCTTCCACAATCCGACAGGGTCCCCTTTTTGAAATTACAGTTCTCATTCCGCGGGTTCAGCCTGGCCCTCTCAAGCATCTCCTCGGATACATCGATTCCGGTGACTACATATCCTGCTTCGGCCAGCTTCTCAGAGCCTGTTCCATCTCCGCAGCCCAAATCACAAACCGTCGAAGTAGATGGTACAAAGCGCTTGATAAGAGGCACTATATCCTTGCGGCTTCCAGTTTCCCACATAGCCCTGCTCCTGGAATTCCACGTGGCAGCCATACTGTCCCATTGTTTTTCAGATTCCATTTCCCAATTGAAGGTACCCATAAGCCCACCTATTCCTATACTATTTATTTCGTTACAGAAAGAGAGATTCCTCTTAAGTTTATTTTTCTTGAAAAAGTGCAAGACTAGGAGGGTGAAAGGAGAGATTAAATTGGAACAGGAACAATTGGTTGCCATACATAAAAATAACGCTGGCGAAATCATCAGTTTCCAGACATCGAGCGGAAGGATTATTCCTACCGCAAAGCTTTGCTGGAAGCCAACACAGGGATAATTTCAGGAGTGAATATCAATGAAGGTCCAGACGGAACATCCTCTTTAGTTTCAGCAGATGGCCCCGGCTTTGAACAATATCCCGATATATACTAAGGAACGAATAAAACACCTGACAATGTCAGGTGTTTGGTTTTAGACACAAGGAGGGAAATTAAGCCTTAAAACTATGTATGACAAAGTAGGCTGCTGCAACCGTACCCTTATGCAGGGGTTCCGCCTTCTATAAGGGCACGATTCGGCTTTAATCGTATCCTTATGCAGGGATTCCGCCTTTCATAAGGG
>NZ_BAUW01000039.1 GCF_000517385.1 Mesobacillus boroniphilus JCM 21738
TTTCTTAATCTAGCTCCAGCGCCTAGCCCCTCGAGACGTTTCGGTCCGCCCGATGAAGTCAAAGAACGACTTCACCAGTCGGCCCTCCAACGCTTGTCGGGGCTGAACAAGGCGCTTGCGCTTTTTGTTCCGTTGTCTAGCTTTTTCAAACATTAATTGCACGATAGAGACTGGGAATTGCACCGTTTCCGCTTATAATTGCACCAAAAAGAGAAGGAATTGCACGATCTGACTTCATAATTGCACGCTTCATAAGCATAATTGCACCGTTTACCTATTTGTGGAATAAAGGACTTTAGATTCATTTTAAAAATTTTCAGAAAAATTTAACAAAATAGTTGCAATCTAAAACCTCTGTTATATAATACATATTAGAGTTATTGATACTGTACTATAACAAAGGGGTGAAGGCAGTAAATGTCGACACAAACTACAGGAATTGAAATTGTAGGCAACATGAAAAAAGGATACGAGGAAATTTTGACACCAGAGGCTCTTGATTTTGTAGAGCGGCTTGAAAGGCACTTTGGCGAGCGTCGGGTAGAGTTGCTGGCAGCACGTGAAAATCGCCAGGTGGAAATCAATGCGGGCAAGCTTCCAGATTTCTTGCCGGAGACGAAGCATATCCGTGAAAGTGAATGGACAATTGCGCCGCTTCCGAGAGACCTGCAGGATCGCAGAGTCGAGATCACTGGGCCGACTGATCGGAAGATGGTTATCAATGCGCTCAATTCCGGAGCGAAGATTTTTATGGCAGACTGCGAGGATTCAACTTCGCCTACATGGGAAGCGATTGTTGAAGGGCAGATCAATTTAAGGGACGCTGTTAACCGGACGATTTCTTTTGAAAATGCGAATGGCAAAAAGTATCAACTGAATGAAAAACAGCTGTTTTAATGGTTCGCCCAAGAGGCTGGCACCTAAAAGAAAAACATGTATTGCTCGATGGCAAGCCGATTTCCGGCGGATTATTCGATTTCGCGATGTACTTTTTCCATAATGGGAAAAAGCTGGTGGAGCAGGGCACAGGCCCATACTTCTACCTTCCTAAGATGGAAAGCCACCTAGAAGCGCGCCTATGGAATGATGTGTTCGTTTATGCACAGAACCATCTTGGTATTCCACAGGGAACGATTAAAGCAACTGTTTTGATTGAAACGATTCTTGCTTCATTCGAAATGAATGAAATTCTATATGAACTGAAAGAGCACTCCGCTGGCTTGAACTGCGGACGATGGGATTATATTTTCAGTTATCTGAAAAAACTGCGCTCGCAGGATGATGTGATTTTACCGGATCGCTCACAGGTAACGATGACGGTTCCATTCATGAGATCATACTCACTGCTGACCATCCAGACTTGCCACCGCCGCATGGCACCGGCAATGGGAGGAATGGCGGCGCAAATCCCGATAAAAAATGACGAGGAAGCAAATGCAGAAGCATTCGCAAAGGTTCGCGCCGATAAAGAACGCGAAGCACGCGATGGCCATGATGGCACATGGGTAGCGCATCCAGGCTGGTTCCTGTAGCAATGGAGGCATTCAACAAAGAGATGCCGGAACCGAACCAGATAGAATCTGGCAAGCAAATGGATGTTGAAGTTAATGCAGCTGACTTGCTAGCTGTACCAGAAGGGACTATAACAGAAGCCGGCGTGCGCATGAACATCAATGTCGGCATCCAATATGTAGCATCCTGGCTGAATGGCCGCGGCGCAGCTCCAATTCATAACCTGATGGAAGATGCGGCGACTGCAGAGATTTCCCGTGCCCAGCTATGGCAATGGATTCGCCATCCAAAAGGACTTCTGGAAGATGGCCGCAAAGTGACGGTTGAAATGTACCATGAGCTGAAGGAAGAGGAGCTTGAGAAGATCAGGCTGGAAGTCGGCGAAGCGGTATTTGAAACCGGAAAATTCGAGCAGTCGGCAGAAATGTTTGATGAATTGATTTTAAATGATGAGTTCGTTGAATTTTTAACATTGCCTGGCTATCAGGCTTTAGCTTAATAGATTGATAGATTTATATAAAACAAACATTAGGAGGAATTATAAAAATGACTCAAGATCGCGTAAAGCAATTGCAGGAAAGCTGGGAAATGGATAACAGATGGGCTGGAGTGGAAAGGACTTATACTGCGGAGGATGTCATCAAGCTTCGCGGTTCGATTGATATTGAGTATACACTGGCACGCCGCGGTGCAGAGAAGCTTTGGAAGCTTGTAAATGAAGAGGACTTCGTGAATGCACTTGGCGCTCTGACTGGCAACCAGGCGGTCCAACAGGTAAAAGCGGGCTTGAAGGCAATCTACTTGAGCGGCTGGCAGGTTGCAGCGGACGCTAACCTTTCTGGAAACATGTATCCTGACCAAAGCTTATACCCAGCGAACAGCGTTCCCGCTGTCGTAAAACGCATCAACCAGGCGCTTCAAAGAGCTGACCAGATCACTCATGGAGAAGGAGACGATTCCGTCGACTGGTTCGCACCAATCGTGGCAGATGCTGAGGCAGGTTTCGGCGGACAGCTGAATGTATTCGAATTGATGAAAGGCATGATTGAAGCAGGCGCAGCAGGCGTTCACTTTGAGGACCAGCTTTCTTCTGAAAAAAAATGCGGACACCTCGGCGGCAAGGTTCTTCTGCCAACACAAACTGCGGTGCGCAATCTGATTGCTGCCCGACTTGCAGCAGATGTCATGGGCACACCAACACTGATTGTTGCCCGTACTGATGCGAATGCGGCAGATTTGATTACAAGCGATGTCGATCCATATGATGCACCGTTCATCACTGGCGAAAGGACGCCGGAAGGATTCTTCCGCGTGAACGCTGGCCTTGACCAGGCAATTGCCCGCGGTCTTGCGTATGCTCCATATGCTGACCTAGTTTGGTGCGAAACTTCTGAGCCGGATCTGGATGAAGCTCGCCGCTTTGCTGAAGCAATCCATGCGAAGTATCCTGCAAGCTGCTTGCTTACAACTGCTCGCCTTCATTCAACTGGAAAAAGAAGCTGGATGACGAAACAATCGCGAAGTTCCAGGTCGAGCTTGGCAAGATGGGCTACAAGTTCCAGTTCGTTACTCTTGCAGGCTTCCATGCATTGAACCACAGCATGTTCGAACTGGCTCGCGGATACAAAGAGCGCGGCATGGCTGCATACTCCGAGCTGCAGCAGGCTGAGTTCGATAGCGAACAATACGGCTACACAGCAACAAGACACCAGCGTGAAGTGGGAACAGGCTATTTCGATGATGTATCAATGGTCATTTCCGGAGGAACTTCATCAACGACTGCGCTAAAAGGATCTACGGAAGAAGCACAGTTTACAACTTCCTGATCAGCCTTTGTCCGGGTTTCCTCTTCGCCTGAGCCCTCCAACTCTGGCGAAGGTTTACCATAATAGTTTTTGATTTTTTCACCTTGCATTCTCCTATTTGTGTCCTTCTCTTCACTTGAAGAGGAGGGTTTTTTTGTTTAAAATAGGTTAACCTTAAACTAGCACAGACCTTTGGGCGAAATCATAGATAATATTTATGAGGAGTTCTAGTTGAAGCACAGTATGAATGTGAGACAAGGGGGGACGAATATGAGCAAAAGCAATGTGGATGATTACTTACAGCAAGGAATCCATGGTGCTAAGCAAACCAAGCCTGATGAAAGAAGGAGATTCCTTTCAACCATAAGGGAAAGGGTGGTCATTGCGCTAACCCAGGGGGAGGTAATGAGGAAGGGTGTTGAACCTGAAGTCGAGCAGCTTATGGATGAAAACCCCGAAGCCCACCTTTTTTTAAATGGCAATATATCATATCCTTATTTATCTGAGTACATCAAAGCGGCTGAGAAACGGGGCATCGAGTTTACGATCGTGACCAATAAAGATTATGATTCTGAAATTGGGCTCGTTTTAGCACATCACCATGCGATTGATAAAGAGGATATTTATCTTGGTAAAAAGAAACCTGTGATCCAAACTGTGCCGGCCAAGAAGAAAAAGGGTTTCTTATCTGGCTTTGGGAGGTTATTTGGTAAATAGCGACAAGGGAGCAGCCTTTTAGGTTAGCTCTTTTTTTGCGGTCATTTTCACATCCAATTATATTATTCCACTACATATTCTATAAACTAAGGCTTTATTGAATTAAAAAAGCTTAAAGATTTTAAAAGTATTGAAAAACGTCACTAATGTCTTTATAATAAAAAAAACAAAACGACATTAGTGTCGTTTTAATATGGAGGGATGATGATGGGCGGTCTTTTAAAAAATAAAGGGTTTATTACGTTAATGCTTGCACAGTTAATATCAAGTATTGGTGACTGGTTGAGTGTCATTGCGATCATAACGATGGTTGGATTGAAGTGGGAGGCTTCTCCAATGGAGGTTTCCTTTATCATTTTATGTTTGGCTGTTCCGATGGCATTGCTGGACCATTCGCTGGAACGATTGCTGACAGGATGAACAGAAAGGCAATCATGATCTTGTCAGACGTAGTCAGAGCGGGATTAATTCTGATTCTGGCATTTGCTGATTCCTTATGGACTGTCTATATTTGCTTGTTCCTGGTCGGAATGCTCTCGGCTATATTTGTCCCGGCAAAGAATGGTAAGCTTAAAGAACTAATTGATCAAGAAAATATGAAAAGTGCCATGTCCATCACCTCGATGATTGATTCCGGGACGAAGGTGTTGGGGCCTTTATTGAGCGGTCTGCTGGTCTCGGCTTTTGGTACAAAATGGTATTTTTTATTGATTCAGGCACCTTTTTTATTTCAGCCCTGCTGCTGATCACTTTACCAAAAGCAGCAGCTTCTGTAAGAGTAGATTCAGATGAACAAGTAGGAGCTTCGTTTAAGGAGGATTTCCTCGAAGGAATCAGGTTCATCAAAGGCAGTCGCTACTTAGTCATTGGTATGATTGTTTTGGGGGTAAGCTCCTGATCTTACAATTGTCTGACTCGCAAATCATTGTTTTATTGAGGGAACTATCCAATGCATCTCCGGATTTGTTTGGTTATATTGTTACGGCATCAGGTGTTGGAATGTTTTTTACAGGATTGCTGTTGGCTAAAAAAACAGATTACAATGCGCTGATTCTATTGTTCATTGGGGTTTGCGGGATTGGGATCAGTTTTAGTATGCTGGCTTTATTGACCCAATTGGATTTAGCACTGCCAGTGTTATGGGGGCCAGCTCTGGGATTGACGGCTGGATTTTCAGCAGGGTTGGTATTCATCCCTTTTCAGGCAGCAGTCCAAACCGAGACTCCTGTTCACATGACAGGCAGGGTTTTCGGGGTGTTGAACAGCGTGACTACCACGGCCACAATCATTGGGCCATTGGCTGGCGGATTGCTTGCCACTGTTCTGGGAGTCATACCGACATTTGTGATAACTGGTTTATTGTTGGTAGCAGTCTCGATTGTTGGGCTGGTATTTAAGAGTAAAATAGAACGGGGGAGAGCAAATGTCTCCGAAGGTCAGTCAGGAGCACATGGAACAGCGTCGAGCTGATATTTTGAAGGCAGCACAGGAGGTTTTCATTGAGCATGGTTATGAGCGAGCCACAATGAAGCACATAATGGATGCTGCGAATGTCAGCAGAGGCGGGCTGTACCAATATTTTTCAAGTAAAGAAGCAGTGTTTGAAACGATTTTGGAAGAATCATTAGCCATGGAATTAGATGATACGTTGGATATGGTAAAGGAAAATGCAACATCTTATTGGGATATGCTCATGAAAATCATCTTTGGCGAGGATGGGGAGCCTGATGATGATATGGATCCTTTGTCTCCAGCAAAACTTGAGTTTTTATCATAGGAAGAAATGATGAACATAGAAGAGAATACGGAAAAGTACGATACAATAATGGCCTGAAAATATATGCGACGATTATTGAACATGGTCAAAAGAGTGGGGAATTTAGCCTCAAGTTTGATCATCAGATCATTGCCCGTTCGATTATTTCGTTTATCGATGGCTTGGCAGCAGAGCATGCAATGTTATCGAAGGAAGACTTGAAAATCAAGGAGCAGTCGGCAGTATTCGTGGAATATTTGAAGCTGGCTTTAGGGATCAGCGATAAGGTTGAAGATTTGGAAAGAGTACTGTGTGTGCTGATCGCAAATAAAAGAACGGAATTAAACGTTCTTGGAGAATGGTGTTATTCACCATTCTCCTCTCTATTTAAGAGACTTAATTAGTTCAGCAAGTTCTTCGGAGGTTTTAAATATTCCGCAAAATAGTCTTCTTTCCTGCGATCACTGACCTCTCATGTTAAAATAGTACAAACAGCAAAGCTTGTATTGCTTTAACGTGGAAAACTTTGCTATGATCATTATTATTATTGTCTGACGATTTACGATGGAGGTGCTTTTATGTCAAGGATTTCTGAGGAGCAGGTGAAGCATGTCGCACACCTGGCGAGATTGGCGATTACAGAAGAGGAAGCGCAGATGCTGACGGACCAGCTGGATAAAATCATTACATATGCTGAGCAGTTGAATGAGCTGAATACGGATAATGTTGAGCCAACAGCACATGTACTCGAAATAAAGAATGTCATGCGTGAGGACCGTGCAAAAGAGGGCCTGCCGCGTGAAAAGGTTTTGAAGAATGCGCCTGAGCACCAGGATGGTCAGATCAAAGTGCCAGGAATTATGGAGTAGGAGGACCGGTGATGAGTTTATTTGAACATAAGATTTCGGAGCTTCATGAGCTTTTACATAAAAGAGATCTAAGCGTTTCCGACCTGGTTGATGAATCGTACAAGCGGATTGGCGAGGTCGAAGGCAAGGTCCAGGCATTTTTAACCTTAGATGAAGAAAACGCAAGGGCAGCAGCGAAGGCATTGGACGACAAGGTAATCCAGAACAAGCCAACGAGCAAATTATATGGCCTGCCTATTGGCATCAAGGACAATATCGTCACAAAGGGTTTGCGCACGACAGCTGCGAGCAAGATTCTCGAAAACTTTGATCCTATTTACGATGCTACTGTCGTCCAGAAGCTGAAACAGGCGGAAACGGTGACGATTGGCAAGTTGAATATGGACGAGTTCGCGATGGGTTCTTCCAACGAAAACTCTGGCTTCAAGAAGACATTTAATCCATGGAATCTCGACCGTGTACCTGGTGGTTCTTCAGGCGGTTCGGCAGCATCTGTTGCAGCTGGAGAAGTTTTGTTCTCGCTTGGCTCAGATACAGGCGGCTCGATTCGCCAGCCGGCATCTTTCTGCGGAGTGGTCGGCATGAAGCCAACTTACGGGCTAGTGTCCCGCTTTGGATTGATCGCATTTGCGTCATCACTGGACCAGATCGGACCGATCACACGAAATGTAGAAGACAATGCTTTTCTGTTAAAAGCGATCGCGGGATACGATGAAATGGACTCAACCTCCGCAAACGTGAACATTCCTGATTATGTTGGTTCCTTGACTGGTGATATAAAAGGACTGAGAATCGCTGTGCCGAAGGAATACCTAGGTGAGGGTGTGAATGAAGAAGTCCGTAAATCAGTTATGGACGCACTTGTCATTCTTGAGCGCATGGGGGCGACTTGGGAAAAGGTTTCCCTGCCGCACTCCAAGTATGCTTTGGCAACCTATTACTTGCTGTCTTCATCTGAAGCGTCAGCGAACCTTGCCCGCTTTGACGGTGTTCGCTATGGTTACCGTTCACCAAATGCGGAAAATCTGCTGGAAATGTACAAGATGACCCGTGAGGAAGGCTTTGGTGAGGAAGTTAAGCGGCGAATCATGCTTGGTACGTTTGCACTTAGCGCTGGCTATTATGATGCACACTATAAGAAAGCACAGAAGGTCCGCACGCTGATCAAGCAGGACTTTGAAAAAGTGTTTGAGCAATATGATGTCATCGTTGGTCCGACTGCGCCTACGCCAGCATTTAAACTTGGCGAGAACACAAAAGACCCACTGACGATGTACGCGAATGATATTCTGACGATACCGGTGAACCTTGCGGGCGTGCCGGCAATATCGGTTCCGTGCGGCTTTGACAAAGGTCTGCCGCTTGGACTGCAAATCATCGGACGTCATTTTGACGAGAGCACTGTATACAAGGTTGCCCATGCATTCGAGCAGGCAACAGATTTCCATAAACAACAACCTGAGCTGTAAAGGGGTGAAAATGATGAAGTTTGAAACGGTAATTGGCCTTGAGGTCCATGTTGAATTAAAAACAGAATCAAAAATCTTTTCGGCGAGTCCGAACCATTTTGGTGCCGAGCCGAATACAAATACGAGCGTGATCGACCTCGGATACCCGGGAGTACTGCCGGTCGTGAATAAAAAAGCGGTCGAGTACGCTATGAAAGCCGCTATGGCTTTAAACTGCGAAATTGCTGAGCATACAAAATTCGACCGGAAGAACTACTTTTACCCGGATAACCCAAAGGCTTACCAGATTTCCCAGTTTGACAAACCGATCGGCGAGAATGGCTGGATCGAAATCGAGGTTAATGGTTATAAAAAGAAAATCGGCATTACGCGCATCCATATGGAAGAGGATGCTGGAAAGCTAACGCATGGCAATGGATATTCCCTCGTTGACTACAATCGCCAGGGAACGCCGCTTGTTGAGATCGTATCGGAGCCCGATATACGCACGCCAGATGAGGCATATGCCTATCTTGAAAAGTTAAAGTCCATCATCCAGTATACAGGCGTATCGGATTGTAAAATGGAAGAAGGTTCACTCCGATGTGATGCGAACATTTCGATCCGTCCTGTCGGCCAGAAGGAATTCGGCACAAAGACTGAGCTAAAGAACCTGAACTCGTTCAACTTTGTGCGCAAAGGGCTCGAGTATGAGGAAAAGCGCCAAGAGGAGGAAATCCTCGCTGGCCGTGAAATCCAGCAAGAAACACGCCGATATGATGATGCGAATAACACGACGATCCTGATGCGTGTAAAAGAAGGCTCCGATGACTATCGATATTTCCCTGAACCCGATTTACCTGATCTTTACATTGATGAGGAGTGGAAGGCAAGAGTTCATGCGGAAATTCCGGAGCTTCCCGACGAGCGCAAGAAGCGATATGTCGAGAAAATGGGACTGCCAGCTTACGATGCAGAGGTTTTAACAGTATCAAAAGAAATGGCTGATTTCTTTGAATCTGCTGTGAAAGCCGGGGCGGATCCGAAGCAGGCATCCAACTGGCTGATGGGAGAATTCTCAGCCTACCTGAAGGCAGAATCGAAAGAGCTGCAAGAAACAGCACTGACTTCTGAAGGACTTGCCGGCTTGATCAAACTGATTGAGAACGGCACGATTTCCTCAAAGATCGCCAAGCAGGTGTTCAAGGAATTGGTCGAAAACGGCGGAGATCCGGAGAAAATCGTCAAAGAGAAGGGGCTTGTCCAAATCTCTGACGAAGGCGAATTGCTTAAAATCATCAACGAAATCATCGACGCTAACCCGCAATCAGTAGAAGATTTCAAAGGCGGCAAGGACAAGGCAAAAGGCTTCCTTGTCGGCCAGATCATGAAAGCGACAAAAGGCCAGGCAAACCCGCCGCTTGTAAACAAATTGCTAGTCGAAGAATTGAATAAGAGATAATAGCGAAAGCTGGCGAACCAACCGTCAGCTTTTTTTGTCGATATTTCCCGAGAAATGATAAAAGTGAAACATCCTAATTTCCCACCTGAATCTCATGAGCTTGTATGCTGCTAATCAATGAATCTTTATCCACTACGGTTTTTTGGTCAAATTCACTATTAAAAATCATGTAAATAGGCGTTATATTGGTATGTAGCTCAGGATACTGCTTCTTCAGTCCCTCGATGTCATCCGATATGTGAAAGGAATCAAGCTTTTCTTTTACCTCATCAGGAATGTCATACTTTTCTGACTCTCAACGTGGAACAATCGCCAGGACGGAAAGTTTCTCAGGATCCTTTGAAAGAAACTGAGGAAAAGACGGTAGATTCGCTATCTCGAATTTCACATAATAAGTGCTGAATCCCTTGTCCTATCTTGCTCTTATCTTATAGTAAGTTCTATCCATGTAAAGGTTTTTGGGAATGGACAGGATATTCCCTTCAAAACTCTTCTTTTCCATTCCAGGTACTGTATTAAACTGGGTAATTGAAATAGATTCAGGCTCCATCTCTGGAGGAAATGAGACTTCTAGTGTTTCTTTTTCCTTCACCTTAGTAGGATCCATCCCAGCCATTGCTTTAATCGGATCTATTTTCTCAGTTTTTGTAGCATGCCAATCATACTGGCCGAGAATGTATGGGATCTCTTGTCCATTAACAGTGATGCTTGGTACAGGCGGCTTTTCCTCTTTATATAACTTATAGCGGTCCATGGCAATCAATAAGGTCAGAAGCAATATGGCAGTTGTTCCATAGAATAGCAGCCTTCTCTTCATCAGTTTCTCCTCAATCTTAAAGTTATCATTATATCAATTCGATCATCGATATGTAATTTCATGTAAGATTTTATCGGAAAATGGAATAAAAATACCACAGAGAAAGAATCTCTGTGGCATCAAGTTTAGGATTTTAAGTTTTCAACACTCATATCAAATTCTTTTTCAATTTCAGGATTCGGTCTGTATGTTACCAAGCTGACTACTACTGAAATGACCAGGTTGATGATGAATCCTGGGACGATTTCGTACATCACATCGCTCAAGCCAAGGTTGCTCCAGATGACAACGGTAGCTGCACCGGCAATCATACCGAGAATCGCACCCCAGTTGGTCATCTTCTTCCAATATAGCTTAGGATGATGATTGGACCAAACGCTGCGCCGAAGCCTGCCCATGCGTATGCAACCAGGCCAAGGATCGTGTCGTTCTGTACCCATGCAAGTGCTGCAGCAATAATCGCTACTGCCAGTACCGCCAAACGTCCGAAAAACACGTACTGCTTATCTGATTTTTCTTTTTTGAATAAGATTTTGTACAGATCCTCAGTCAGTGCGCTGGATGTTACGATCAGCTGGGATGAGATTGTGCTCATGATTGCAGCAAGGACGGCTGCGAGCATAAGGCCGGCAAATAATGGATGGAAGAAGATTTGCCCGAGCACGATGAAGACTGCTTCAGGGTTATCCAGCTTAACACCCGGATTCTGTGTAAAATAAGCAAGACCGATCAGCGCTGTCAGCATTGCTCCAATCAAGGAGAAAATCATCCAGCCCATGCCGATTCTTCTAGCACTCTTTGTTTCTTTTATTGATGTGATTGCCATGAAACGGGTGATAATATGTGGCTGACCGAAGTAGCCGAGGCCCCAAGCAGCGGTTGATATGATGCCGAGCACAGTCGTACCCTTGAATAAATCAAGCAATGCAGGGTCGATTGAACGGATGGTATCGAACGTTTCTGCAGGTCCCCCTGTTTTTGAGAAGCCGATAATCGGCACGAGCAGCAGGGCGAAAAGCATCATCATTCCCTGGATAAAATCTGTATAGCTTACTGCCAGGAATCCGCCGAATAATGTGTAGGCAACGACGACTGCGGAAACCAGCACCAAGCCGGTGTGGTAGTCAAGGCCGAATGAATTCTCGAAGAAAACAGCTCCGGCGACCATTCCGGAGGAAACGTAGAAAGTAAAAAATAGAAGAATAACAATTCCAGATACAATTCTTAAAAGCTTTGTATCATCTTTAAAACGGTTTTCCAGGAAGCTTGGAATCGTGATGGAGTCATTCGCCACATGAGTGTATGAGCGAAGTCGAGGTGCTACATAAAGCCAGTTGAGATACGCGCCGACAGTCAATCCGATGGCAATCCATGCATTCGCTAAACCGCTTACATAAATTCCTCCTGGAAGACCCATCAGCAGCCAGCCGCTCATATCAGCTGCACCTGCGCTAAGCGCTGTGACTGCCGGACCAAGCGATCTGCCGCCAAGCATGTAGTCAGTCAGATTGTTTGTCTTTTTGTAGGAATACCAGCCAATATAAAGCATCGCGGCCATGTATATCCCGATGGCAATGATTTGATACATTTCATTGGACATACTCTTTCCCCCTTTGTTATTGTGAAAAACTATTAAGAAAATATTGCTAATACAATTAATATTCTATCATTTAAAATCAATGATTAACAATCTATTTTTTCGTCAAAATTACTATTCTCTAAATAGTAATTTATTTTATTGATATATCTATAGGGTAAAAGAATAACCATGGCCCGAAAGCCATGGTTAATGATCACATCTTAAGATCTTTTGGAGGCAGACGGTCGCCCTTCACCTTCTTATCATTGATTTTCGGTTCCTTTCCGCTAAAAAAGTTCTGTAAATTAGAACGATGGAGGAAAATTAAAAATATGATAAAAGCAGTAAAGATGAATGGCTCATGTACTTCCGGAGAGAAAAATGAATAAATGAGAATTGCTATTCCCACTGATATCGAACCCATAAATACATATTTGGTTAGTAAAATAACAGCAATAAAGGTCAAATACACAGCCAGGAACATGCCGATATCAACAACCAGCAGTGCACCTGCCGTCGTGGCAATCGCCTTGCCCCCGCGGAAACCGGCGAAAATCGGGAAGCAGTGCCCGATGACCGCAATCATCCCGGTATACAGCGGTTCAACTGGGGTATCGAAGATCAGCGGAAGAGAAGCGGCAAGCATCCCTTTTGCGACATCCATAAGCAGCACGACAATGGCCGCTCGCTTTCCCATGACCCGCAAGGTATTCGTCGCGCCAGGGTTTTTACTGCCATGGTCCCTGATATCAACATGGAAAAAATATTTGCCAATCAATAAAGCGGTTGGAATGGAACCGACCAAATAAGCTGCCAAAAGACAAATCCAAGTCATATAATGTCACCCTTTTAATCTAGTTAAAGAATTTTATTCTGAAATAGTCGCGGTCAGAATGTTTATTTTACTGTGCCAATTGTGTTTTGGTAAGTAAGTACAAAGCTGAAAACGTGTGTTCTGCAGACAGTGAACGTACAGGCCAATGCCTCGGGAACTTTTATGCCGTTTTTAACGTCTGTTTTAGCAGTATGCTTCTATTTGAATGTACTGCTGATTCTCATTTGCTGGAGCATCTTCAGTGTTTGGATGAGAAAACTGCAAGTCCAATTGAGCAGATCCATATTGCAGCATGAATCATAGCTGCTTTTGTAAAGGTTGTAACCGGGTAATAAGGTCTCTATAAGCTGAATCCATGCAAATTCAATAACGGGTAGGTGTTTCCAATTTATGTAACCATTCTCTTTAGTATTGTAAAAAAGAACGAGCAGGAATGAAAGAGTTTTTCGAAAAATACGATAATTAACACTTTAATTTAATAGTGGGTTTCTTTTTGGCAAATGGATAGGATTTAGTTTATGATATATCCGGTACTGTCCATATTGAGGTAATTGCCTGGATAGAAGTAATGAGCTATGATGTAAATGGATGGAATTAAAAACCATATTAAGTAGGATGATGGGTATGAAAAGAGCAAGAATCATTTATAATCCGACTTCGGGTCGTGAGATTTTCAAAAAGCATCTTGCGGAGGTCTTGGTAAAGCTGGAGAATGCCGGCTATGAGACATCATGCCATGCAACGACAGGTGAAGGGGACGCGACGCAGGCTGCCAGAATTGCGGTTGAGCGGCGCTATGAACTGGTTATTGCAGCTGGTGGAGATGGCACGATCAATGAAGTGGTCAATGGGATTGCTGAACAGGAATACCGCCCGAGAATCGGAGTCATTCCAGTCGGCACAACAAATGACTTTGCGCGCGCGCTTCATATCCCAAGGGATATTGAGGCTGCGGTCGACATCATTGTTAAAGGCGAAACGATTCCGGTTGACGTAGGCCGAATTAACGATAAATATTTCATAAATATAGCTGGCGGCGGCAGACTGACAGAGCTGACATATGAAGTTCCAAGCAAACTCAAGACAATGCTGGGACAGCTCGCTTATTATCTAAAAGGGATCGAGATGCTGCCATCCATTCGTGCTTCTGAAGTAAGCATTGAGTATGATGGAAAGCTATTCGAGGGCGAGGTCATGATGTTCCTCGTCGGGCTGACGAATTCCGTCGGCGGCTTCGAACGTCTGGCTCCAAACTCCTCAATCAATGATGGATTATTTTCTTTATTGATTTTGAAAAAGATGAACCTGGCCGATTTTATCAGGATCGCTTCACTCGCTGTCCGCGGTGAGCATATTAATGACCCAGGCGTCATTTACACGCAGGCCAACAGGATCAAGGTGCAATCTCAGGAAACCGTCCAGCTGAATCTCGACGGTGAATACGGCGGCAACCTGCCAGCTGAATTCGAAAACCTGTTCAGGCACATCGAAGTTAACGTGCCGCTCGACGAAATCCGTCCAGAAGACCGGCCTGAGAACCTGGAATTGAATTTTAAAGCAGATTGATGAAGGAACCACTCCAAATGGGGGTGGTTTTTTGTGAGCTGAGATAGGTAGAAAAGGATATTATAGATTAATTCCAAAACCAGACTAGTATATTTATAATGACTCCGGACAAAACGAAGAGGAGAATCAGGGAATTTGTCTGAACCTGGTATGAATTCGGGCAAAACCAACTAAAATATCCTGCCGATATGAAAAATTTGCCTGCAAATCATATTTGGAAGAAAATAAAGGATAATAAGATAAAAGGATGTGGATACATAATGGGGAACAAGACGTTGATCAATATCGACTATACGTATGATTTCGTGGCGGATGATGGTCGCTTGACTTGCGGTGAGCCGGGACAGGCGATTGAAGAGAAGATTGTCGGTGTGACGAAGGAGTTCATCGGAAATGGTGACTATGTTGTTTTCGCGATTGATGTCCATGATGGGGGCGATGAGTTCCATCCGGAGACGAAGCTCTATCCGCCTCACAATATTCGCGGTACGAAAGGAAGGGATTTGTTCGGCAGCCTTCAGGGAGTTTATGAAGAAAATAAGCATCTCGACAATGTGCAATATATCGACAAAACGAGGTATTCGGCATTTGCCGGGACGGACCTGGAGATAAAACTGCGCGAGCGAGGCATCACAGAAGTGCATCTCGTCGGCGTATGCACCGATATTTGCGTCCTTCACACGGCAGTCGATGCTTATAATAAGGGATTTAAGGTTATTGTGTATAAGGATGCGGTTGCTTCTTTTGACCAAGTGGGCCATGAGTGGTCGCTCCGCCATTTCGAGAGTTCGATTGGCGCGGAAGTAAAGTAGCAGCCATTTTGCAAGACCAAGTGGCGCTGAGATTGATTTTCATTTTATCCGCTGAGTGGTCAAGCAGTTCATGGCAGTATATTTGGAGGTTTTTTGATGAGCACAAAATTCACAGACGATAGCTTAATGCTACACACGGATTTATACCAATTAAATATGATGGAAACGTACTGGCGTGATGGTGTCCATAACCGCCGCGCTGTGTTTGACTTATTTTTTCGCAAGCTTCCTTTTGGCAATGGCTATGCTGTTTTTGCCGGCCTTGAAAAAATTATAAATTATATTCAAAACTTCGGTTTTACCGAGGGTGATATTCAGTACTTGCGGGAGGAAGGGGAGTTCGACGAGGGTTTCCTTGCTTTTTTAAAGGATATGAAGTTCACTGGCACCATCCGTGCGATGAAGGAGGGTGAGATTGTTTTTGCCAATGAGCCGCTGGTTAGGATCGATGCACCACTTGTTGAAGCGCAGCTGATTGAAACGGCGCTGCTAAATATCGTGAATTACCAGACATTGATTGCGACGAAGGCTTCACGAATTAAGCAGGTCGTAAAAGATGAAATTGCGATGGAGTTCGGTACCCGCCGTGCGCACGAAATGGATGCGGCTCTCTGGGGCACGCGCGCCGCTTATGTTGGAGGCTTTGATTCCACCAGCAATGTGCGTGCAGGCAAACTGTTTGGCATCCCTATCTCAGGAACGCATGCCCACTCAATGGTTCAGGCATACAGAGATGACTATACCGCTTTTAAAAAGTATGCTGAAACGCATATGGACTGCGTTTTCCTTGTCGATACGTATGATACGTTGAGATCTGGTGTGCCGAACGCGATAAAAGTGGCAAAGGAATTCGGCGACAAAATCAATTTCATCGGCATCCGTCTCGACAGCGGGGACCTCGCTTACCTTTCGAAGGAAGCTCGTAAAATGCTTGATGAAGCAGGTTTTAAGGATGCTAAAATCGTTGCATCCAGCGACCTGGACGAGTATACGATTATGAACTTGAAAGCCCAGGATGCCAAAATCGATATTTGGGGAGTTGGCACGAAGCTGATTACCGCTTACGAACAGGCTGCTTTAGGAGCGGTTTATAAAATTGTTTCAGTCGAGCGGGCTGACGGAACGATGGAGGACACCATCAAGATCTCCTCCAATCCGGAAAAAGTAACAACACCTGGTATTAAAAATGTTTATAGAATCATAAATAAAGCACTAACGATCGGAGGGGGACTATATTACACTTGATGAGGAAAATCCTCAGCAAGAAAAGCGCCTGAAGATGTTCCACCCGGTCCATACCTTTATCAGCAAATTCGTCACCAATTTCGAAGCCAGGGATTTGCATCACGAAATCTTCAAAGATGGAAAGCTGGTATACGAGCAGCCAAGCCTTGACGAAGTTCGCAACCATTCAAAATACTGCCTCCGCGTTCTTTGGGAAGAATACACACGTATGCTCAATCCTGAGGAATATCCCGTCGACCTCAGCCAGAAATGCTGGGACAACAAAATGCGTAATATAAAAGAAGTAAGAGAGAAAGTCAAGGGGGTGACTGGAGAGAAATAATTAACATTGTGCTGCTTTCTTCTAATCAGAAAGCAGCTTTTTTGTGTGGATTATGCAGTCCCCTTCGAAAAAAACACATGGTATAACTGCTAATTTCCTATTTTACCCAAAGGATTTCCCTTATAGATAAAGAATAATTAAAGAATCAATCTTTTCTAAGGGTGTTGCCGTATGAATGACCAGAGGACCGCAGTAGATTATGAACAGTTCATACCCAGGGAAACAGGCTTCATATTCAAATTTATTAAAAAAGACAACCAATTCATCCATACTTTTATCGAAGGCAAGCTTATAGAAAAGGTCGGTCTTTGCCCTGGCACAGTAACCGGGAAATCGCTGTGTGAATTTTTGCCGCCTGACCAGGCGAAACGCAAAGAGTTTTTTTACGAAAAGGCGTGGAATGGGGAGCAGGTCAACTATGAAGGAAGCTTTGGCGGTGTTCACTATTTGGCTATCTTGAATCCTATTATCCAAAATCGCCAAACTATTGAGGTAATCGGAACAGCGATAGATATTACCGGGGAAAAAAACAGGGAAAAGCAGGCTCAGCAGATGGAGAAGCTATCTGTGGTAGGAGAACTGGCCGCAGGGATTGCTCATGAGATCAGGAATCCGCTCACCTCGCTGAAGGGCTTTGCTAAAATTGTCAAAGAAAGCGTTACGGATGAGAAATTGATTCCTTATCTGGATATCATGCTGGATGAAATGGACCGAATCAATCAAATCGTCAATGAGTTTATGTTCATTGCCAAACCAAATGAGAATGTTCGTTTCCAATACACGAATGTAAATAAACTGTTGAGTGACTGTATCCAATTCATGGGACCGCAGGCCAACTTAAAAAGCATTGAAATTGAATTTGAATCAGAAGCACAAATCAGTTTGTATTGTGACCGGAATCAGATAAAACAAGTACTGATCAATATACTGCAAAACGCGATAGAAGCCACGGAGGACAACGGCCATTTTATCAGGGTAAGCTTGGAAGAGATGAATGCGGATTCTGTTATGGTCACCATCACTGATAAAGGCTGCGGAATATCGGAATCAAGATTTAGTCGACTGTTCGAACCTTTCTATTCAACGAAAGAAAAAGGGACGGGGTTGGGACTGCTCACCTGCAAACGGATCATCGATCTTCATCAGGGCAGCATTGATATTGAGAGCCAGCATGGGGAGGGCACGACCATACGCATTGTGCTGCCTCGGCAAATTAATGCAAAACAATTACTGATTGCAGAATAGATGTGCCATGCTTCCTTCGGGGGCATGGCATTTTTTTATTGTCGTTCTGCCAGGATTATCTGTTAAAATGGAAGAGCAACCCTCTAAAATCCTCAACATTTTCTCACTGAAAGGAGTTACCTCGCTATGCTGCAAAAAGCCCATGAATTATTGCAAAATCATTTTGGTTATTCCTCATTCCGTCTGGGGCAGGAACAGGCAATCTCATCTGTGCTTGAAGGTGAAAATACCGTCTGTGTCATGCCGACTGGAGGCGGGAAATCGATTGTCTATCAAATCCCGGCGCTCGTGCTGCCTGGGACAACCATTGTCATTTCTCCGCTGATTTCCCTGATGAAGGACCAGGTCGATACACTCACACAGCTAGGCATTCCGGCGACGTACATCAATAGCTCGCTGTCTGCCGGTGAAGCTGCGGCGCGCATGATGATGCCAGGAACGGAAAGTACAAGCTGTTGTACATCGCTCCCGAGCGGCTGGGATCCTGGGAGTTCATCGATGACTTGCAGGACATGGATATTCCATTAATTGCCGTCGACGAAGCGCACTGTATATCCCAATGGGGACATGATTTCCGGCCAAGCTATCTGCAGATTTCCGGACTTGCTGATCGTTTGCCGAGAAAGCCGATTGTGCTCGCCTTGACGGCAACTGCGACGCCAAAGGTAAGGGAAGACATTTGCGCGTCGCTAAAAATAAACCCGGAAAACACGGTGATTACCGGGTTTGAGCGCAGCAACTTAAGTTTTTCAGTTGTAAAAGGCCAGGATCGCCAGGCGTATTTAAGGGATTTTATCAAAAAGAATGAAAAGGAAGCTGGCATCATTTATGCGGCGACCAGGAAGATCGTCGATCAGCTATATGAATGGCTGCAGAAGGAAGGCTTCAATGCCGCCCGCTATCACGCAGGCATGAACGATGAAGACCGGAACCGCGAACAGGATCGCTTTTTACAGGATGAAGCTACTGTGATGGTTGCAACTTCAGCATTCGGAATGGGAATCGATAAAAGTAACATCCGTTACGTATTCCACTTCCAGATGCCGAAGAATATGGAGAGTTACTATCAGGAGGCAGGTCGTGCCGGGCGTGACGGTTTGGACAGTGAATGTATCGTGCTTTATTCGTCGCAGGATGTCCAGGTGCAGCGCTTTTTGATCGACCAGTCGGCAGACCGCGAGCGAATTGCGCCTGAGCTGGAAAAATTGCAGCAAATGGTCGGCTACTGCCATACCGAGGAGTGCCTGCAATCCTATATCCTTCACTATTTTGGCGAAACAGAGACAGTAAAATGCGGACGCTGCGGCAATTGTACGGACGCTCGTGAGACAGAGGATGTCACGAAGGATGCGCAAATGGTGCTGTCGTGCATCATTCGGATGGGGCAGAAATACGGCAAGGCGATGACAGCCAATGTCTTGACAGGATCGAGGAATAAAAAGGTGTTGGAATTTCGCCTGGATAAATTGCCGACGTACGGACTGATGAAGGATCGGAATGCCAAGCAGGTCAATGACCTGATTGAATTCCTGATTTCCCAGGAGCTGATTGGCGTCGAGCACGGCACATATCCGACGATTTATGTACCCGAAAAAGGAAGGATGTCTTGCTTGGCAAGGTTCAGGTTTTCCGGAAAGAAGCTATTAAGGTCAAGCAGGTTTCCAATGATGATCCGTTATTTGAAGAGCTTCGTGAGTTGCGGAGGAATGTTGCCGCTGCGGAAAATGTGCCGCCGTTTATGATTTTCTCCGATTCCTCGCTGAAGGATATGTGTTTGAAGCTGCCGCTTACGGATGCGGAGTTCCTCAATGTGGCTGGAGTGGGAGAGCATAAGCTGCAGAAGTATGGCGTGCCATTCATTCAGCGGATTATCGAGTTCTGTGAAGAGCATCCGGAGCGCCAGCCGGTGATGAATGCCGTTGCGGAGCCAGTGAGGAAACCGGCTAAGAAGACCGTCGGAGATTCCCATCTTGAAACGTACAAGCTGCATCAGGCGGGAAAGACCGTCGCTGATATCGCCGCGGAGCGCGAGCTGGTGGAGAGTACGGTCGAGAATCACCTGATCCAGTGCATCCAGCAAGGAATGGAAGTCGATTATGACTTGCTCATCCCGGCTGAACATATTGAAGGCCTCGAGCGAGCGTGGCAGAAGCCGGCCGCGACAGATTAAAACCAATCAAAGAACTGCTGCCTGATGAGGTTAGCTATTTTATGATAAAAGCATTCCTGTATATGTCTAAGAAAAAGGTACATTAAGACGAAGCCCGCGGGCTTCGTCTTTTTTCTCTTCAATGTATCTATAAAAGGAATTATTTAAAGTTTATCGTCACGAGTTTAATGTTCCCATACAACAGCATACCCGGAGTTTATCGTCACATAACAGGTCTGAATGTGCTCATGAAACAGTTGCCCGTGAAGGAAGAAATCGAAAGAACACGGTCACAAGAAGGGGAAACATCTCTCAGGTTATCGTCACATAACCCTTTCTATTTTCCATCCTCCGACTGAGGTAGGATAAGAAAACTTTTAAAAACACTTTTCAGAAAAATTAAAAATGGTAAAATATAACTAGTGTCCAAGGGGTTGGGTATTTGATGTATCAGGTATTGTCAGCTTTGGCTTTAGTGTTGATTATCAGGATTTGGGAGATTAATAGTGAACAAGTAGTTATGTGTATTGCGAGCTGCTTTCAGGCGGCTTTTTAATAATAATAGAGTTTAGTTGTTGCGCTTCTCAATAAAATACAGTCCACCAGGAGGCTTCATGGTTTATTTTAAAAAGGCAATTGAGCAGTTTGTGTTATGGATCGTCTGTGTATTTTTGTTCATAGGGATTTTGTTTTTGCCAGGTACGACGGAATATGAGACTGGAAGGGGCGGACAGTTTGTATCCGCTAGCTACGATTATGATTTGGACAGGCATGTTAAGAATATCACGGGCTTTTTTTGCTTACATAAAAGAAAATCAAGGGTTAGGAGAGTTTGTCCCCGGTCAGTCTTACGCGGATCGGATTGGGGGCAAGGCGTGGAAAAGTTTGCTCCTGATTGTTCCGACTTTGATTCTGGCTTATATTTTTGGTGTGTTGAAGGGGATTTTTGATTTTCGGATGCAGAGGAGAAAGCTGAACTTCCTAGGGAATGGGACGACGTGGTTATTCATCTCGATGCCGGATCTTTTTCATCATCGTCGCCCAGATTGGCCTGATGTACTTATATGAAAAAGGGTTGTTCTTCCATGTGACCTTATATGGGAGCGAAAAACTGGAAACCTATGTGGTTGGTATTCTATTTTTGATGATTTATCCTGTTTTCTACCTTGCGAATATCACCAAAGTGAGTTTGCAGGAGCAGGAAGGGAATGATTACATCCGGACCGCGAAATCTAAAGGAACTCCCGGCATGAAAATATTGTTTCTGCATATATTGAAAAATTCTTTTCCAAGAATACTGGCGCATGCGAATACCATCACACTTTATGTACTATCAAATCTATTTATTGTGGAAAAACTGATGGATTTTCAGGGAGCGGCGGACGGTCTGTTTGATGCAGTACTAAGGGGCACAGGCTTCAGGATTGGACTGGATATCATGGTAGACGGCATTTCGGCAACCGGTTATGCAATCTTTTTTGCCACGATCATTCTGGCTGCGAATCTGGTTGCTCAAGTTTTTAAGAGTCTTGTCACCCCGGCTTCACAGGAGATGAATCATGAATAAATCATTACTATTTGGCTTGATTATATTGTCTTTTCTAGTGCTTATATCATTTGTGGCGCCTTATCTGCCGTTCGTGGATTCTTCGTTAAAAGAAACAGTGATGAGGCAGAAGGAAGATGGAGGATTCGAACTTCCTCCATTCGCACCTTCAGCGGATTTTCCAATTGGGTCGGATGCGAATGGCAAGGACTTATTGAGCAGGGTGCTGCTGGGTACGAAAGAAACGCTGTTAACCATCCTGGCGATCGTGCTAATTCGTTATTTCATTGCGATTCCGTTAGCGATGGCAAGTTTTTATTCGCGACTTTTCCAAAGAATACTGGTCATATGGAATCGATTGTTCTCATTTTTGCCGCCGATTTTCTTTGTCATCCTATTGATTGGCACACCGTTCATTACTTTTTCGAGCAACCGATATCTATGGATATTGCTTGTGCTTGCTTTAATTGAAGCAGGCAGGGTTGCTGATATTTTTTATCAAGGAATGGTCGATATCTCAAAAAAACCTTATGTCGAAGGAGGTATTGTTGCAGGATCTTCACCTTTGACAATGCTGAAAAACTATTATTGGCCGCCGTTAAGACCCTTTTTTATCGTCCAGTTTTTCTCAGATCTTGGGAGAACGTTATTTCTCATCGGCCAGCTTGGCATCGTGGAGATCTTTTTGAGTGTCGAATTCGTTTCCCAGCTTGGTGGAGGGTATAAGGTGATGAACGCATCCAATGCATGGCCGACCTATTTTGCGGAGATTACCCACCACATCTGGTCGCACCCGTGGCTGCCGATTACCGGCACAATTGCCATCGGCTTAACAATCTTTGCATTTTCACTGACAAGCAACGGACTGCAGCAATATTTTGATAAAAAGTATAAAAGAGCTTAAATGAAGGGAGATGTGTACAGGCACATCTCCCTTTTGTTTAAAAATAGGTTATTTAGTTTATCAATGAGTGTAACCTTTTGAAGCATTCTCCTGACAAATATAGTGAAGAGTTCAATCAACAGGAGGGTCGGGCGATGAAGAAATTATTAATGATATTGCTGCTTGGGTTGCTGATGACTGGTTGTGGAACGGAGAACCAGGTTTCGAATAATAATCAGGATAAGGGAGGTGCCGGAATCGTGGCGGGAGAGATGGCTGCAAGTTTGACAGAGGAAAGCCCGTTAGTTTTTCAATATGAAGTGAAGAATCAGACGGAAGAAGAACTGACTATGGAATTACGAGCTCGCAAAGGTACGATTACTCGGTAAAAACGAAGGATGGCAAAGAGGTTTTTCTTTTCTCAAGTGTTGCGTCCTTTTTACAGGTATTGGGGGAGGAGAAGTTGAAGCAGGGAGAGTCGTTGACATATGACATCGACCTTCATGAATTATCGCTTGAACAAGGTGAATATACGCTTACTGTGTGGATGACTCCAAAAGGCGGAAAGAAGTACGAAGTGTCGAAGGAATTCACGGTACAGTAAAAATGAAAGCGGATGGATTGTTCCTCCGCTTTTTTTGGCTGCCCAATTTCATGAAGTCTAGGCTGATGACCCAAACCATTTGCCCAATCTCACATAGGGTGTTAAAGGGACAATACAAACACCCATAGAGAGGGGACAATTTAAATGTATATGCACTCACATAACATGCGTTATATAAATGATCCTAGGTCCTACGGAACTGGCGGTGCTGGTACTCTTGCGGCTGGTTTATTAGGTGCCGGGATAGGGTATCTGGGAGGACAATTGCTCAATGGTTCAGGATATGGATACCCAGGAGCCGGTTTTGGAGGATACGGTTATCAGGGAGGTCCGGGCTATGGAGGTTATGGATTTCAGGGAGGCCCAGGATATGGATTCCAGGGAGGACCAGGGTATGGTTTCCAGGGAACGCCAGGCACTGGGGGATATGGATTCCAAGGCGCTCCAGGTTTTGGAGGTTATGGTGGTTATCAAGGAACACCGGGTGCTGGCGGTTATGGCTACCAGCAACCCTGGTCTGGAGGGTATGGTCCCCAGGACTGGTGATTTATGAGAAAAAGGGGCAAAACGACTTGGTCGGTTTGCCCTTAAGTATTTAAGAAACTCGGTTAATGCGTTTCGCAATCCCTGATTCAATATGATAAAATCTGACTTAGCTAATTCACAGCAAAGGACTTGAAAATGATGAGTAAAACAATCCCGGTTAAAAAGAACGATTTTATAGATGTACTATTTGAGGATTTGACGCATGACGGAGCGGGTGTAGCCAAGGTTGATGGCTACCCGATTTTTGTGCAGGGTGGACTTCCTGGCGAAAAGGCAAATATCAAAGTGACTAAGGTGAACAAGGGGTACGGCTTTGGCCGCCTGATGGAGATCCTTGAAAGAAGTACATTCAGGGTAGAGTGTCCGGCTGAGGATGCCCATAAATACGGCGGCTGCCAGCTGCAGCATATCAGCTATGAAGGGCAGCTGAAGTATAAGGAAAACCAGGTAAAGCAGGTGCTGACACGAATCGGCAAGCTCGAGGATGTTGTTGTACACCCGATCTTGGGAATGGACAACCCCTGGCATTACCGGAACAAAGCACAGGTACCGGTTGGCGAGAAGGACGGCAAGCTGATTGCAGGCTTTTTCAAGCCGCGCAGCCACGAAATCGTCGATACAGACGAAAGCCTGCTGCATCTGGATGAAATCAACGAAGCAATCAAGCGGTAAAAGAAATCGCCAGCGAGCTGGGCATTCAGCCATATAATGAGGAAAAACACAAAGGTGTGCTTCGCCACATCATGGCCCGTTACGGAAGACAAACAGGTGAGCTGATGGTTGTGATTGTGACCAGGACAAATGAGATTCCTCAGCAAAACAAGCTGGTGAATGAAATCGTCGCAAGGCTGCCTAAGGTAAAATCAATCGTCCATAACATGAATTCGAAGAAAACGAATGTCATCATGGGAGACAAAACAGAGATCCTCTGGGGCAGCGAGGTCATCTATGACTATATCGGTGACATCAAGTTCGCGATTTCCGCGCGTTCGTTCTATCAGGTGAACCCTGAACAAACAAAGGTGCTCTACGACAAAGCGCTCGAGTTCGCCGAGCTGACAGGCGAAGAATCCGTCATAGACGCCTATTGCGGCATCGGCACGATCTCATTATTTTTAGCGCAAAAAGCAAATAAGGTATTCGGAGTAGAAATCGTCCCCGAAGCCATCGAAGACGCAAAACGAAACGCCGAACTGAATGGCATCACTAACGCCGAATTCGCAGTCGGAGAAGCCGAAACAGTCATACCGGCATGGTACGAAGAAGGCAACAGTGCACACGTGTTGGTCGTCGATCCGCCGCGTAAAGGCTGTGACGAAGCACTGCTGAAGACTATTATTGATATGAAACCGAAGAAGGTTGTGTACGTGTCGTGTAACCCGGCCACCCTTGCGAGAGATTTGCGAATCCTTGAGGATGGCGGGTATAAGACCATTGAAGTACAGCCAGTTGATATGTTTCCGCAGACGACGCACTGCGAAGCGGTTGCGAAAATTGTATTAGTATAATGACAAGAGCCTTATCCTGTGGTGGATAAGCTTTTAAGCAGCAGTTTGGTACCCTTTGTTTTTTTTATTGTCGAAGTTTAAATCGTAAAACGAATATCTTTTTAATACATTAATTACCTGAAAAAATAAAAAGGAACAAAAGCATTTTATAATTCTTTTGTTCCTTTTGTATAACCTATTCACTTAGATAAGTTGATCAACCACCATTATTTCCACCACCGATTATGCAACAGATAAAGCAATCGTCTTCTGTTTCACCAATAGTGAATAAAACCTCTTCTTTTCTCATGGTTAGTTCCTCCTTTCCATATGTAATTTATAGAAAACACCTTATTAAAGGTGGTTCTATTAAATTAATAATTTAATTCTAAAGATCATTAAATATAAACCGTTTCAATTGCTGGAAAGAGGTCTCCTTCTTTGTTGCTTATATTTTTGCACATTGGATCAGCCTCAATTTTCTTTGTTAGAATCAATGAATTTAGTATACAACCACCTAAGCAGGTAGATTTAGCATCACAACTTAAACAGCGTTCGTCGTTATTTCTCATGTTTCTAAAAAAAGCAGGACCATCTTTCCAAATATCTTTCAGGCTTTCATTGTAAATATTCCCAAATGATAACTGTTTTCTAAAAGCATGGGCTTTGTCGCAAGGTCCTGTTTCTCCATCTGCGTAAACAAAAATGGATGTAATTCCTCCAGCGCATTGCTTGGGTGTCCCGTATTTCAAGTAGGTTAAATTAAATTCTAAATCAGGATAAAGGCTTGTAATTTCACTTATTTCTTCTTTTAACCGGTCTATTTGTTGTTCAGTTGGAAGAATATCAAAGTCTGCTCTTCCTACAGGGACTACGACTTCTAATCCAAAACTCTTGATACCTGCATCACGGAAAAATTTGATAGATTCACTGATGTTTTCTATATTTTGTTTACTAATTATCATTTTTAAGAAAACATTAATCCCGACATTTTGAATATAATATAGCCCTCTGTACATCCTATTAAATGATCCCTTAACACCAACGATCGAATCGTATTGGGAAGGTATATGAGAATCGACTGTTACCTGGAGAGTATCAATTCCAACCGATCTAAGCTTTTTGGCTTTCTCATAAGTGATTAAGGTGGCTCGAGTAAACATATAAACCTTCCGATAGCCTATCTGATACGCATACTGAATAATTTCAAAAATATTCAGTATGCAACATCGGTTCCCCGCCGAATACACCAAAATAACGCGCGCCAAGTTCATATGCTTCTAAAAGTATCTCTTTAATCTTCGAGAACTCTATCATTACTGACTTTCCAACAGGCGCATTTTGAGAACAGTAATGACAACTAAGACAACATTCATCCAGTATTGATATAGTTATAGTGTGTAAGCCGCTAGGATTCATAATTCTATCGGAATTACTCACATTCTGAGAAATAATAGAGGGAGCTAATTCCTTGGTTACAATTGTGTTTTTTGTAGGACTCCAAATCAAATATCCCCAATGAATTAGACGTTCGATATAACCTTCAACTTGTCCCAAAACTGAAGGAGGTACACCTTGTGACTTTAGCAATTGGGTAATTTCTTCAATAGAGTATTCTCCGGTACAATATTTAATAATTTGTCTTTGGTAGCTTTTGAGCAGTTTTGTATGGTGATTATTTAAATTTGTTAACAACCCATCCGTTTCATTCAAATCAGTGATATTAATATGTGGCGATAAAATAGGGAATTTAGTCATACAACTACCTCCATTAACTAAATGAAATTTGGAAACTCTTACATTTTGTAAGCGAGATGACTAAACCAGGTGAAGAAAAACCCACTGCAAGATGTGATTGAGATTTTTTTATACAGCCTTTCGTTGAGGAGTAGAATCGATTTTTACCGATTGTGTAAATAATATTCTCAATAAAATCTTTTGCCGAAATTGCTATTGATAGATTGTATAATCCATATTCAGTGTTGTTTCGTATATATCTAGCGGAAATGTTTTTTAATAAAATATTCCCATTTCTATATCTGGCATAATTAAGAGAATCCACTATTAAAGTTTTGTCTAAAGAATGGGTAGTATAATTAAGACTTGATGTTAGTATGGTATTTGTAACTCTTGGTAATAATGCTGCCCCACCTAATCCTAATCGACTTCTAGTATTTAAAATATTTCTATTGTTAAAGTAATTCGAGCTCAATAAATTCATAATTTGCCCGTTTTTAGTTACCGTTATAGGTTCTATAAAATTTCCTTCATCATCAAAAGAACAATCACCGCAAAGGCCGACAGAAGGATTATCAACAACCGAAATAAACATAGGAATTTTTATCTCTTTGTCTTCTAGCTCCGCATAATTATCTTCTTCGAATAAATGGCCAAAAACCTCGTGAGTTATTATGCTGCTTGGAAAGGAAGTAAAATAAATATTTTCAAACAAAGGTATTAATTCACTCTTAGGAGTTTTAAAAATATGTAATATTCTGTTTCTTAAGCTTAAAAAAAACCTAGTAAGTGAACTTAAATTGTAAATATTTAAATCAACACTATCTACCAGGATAACTTCATCGGAATCAAAAATTCCTATATCGATCACAACGTTTTTTCTGAATTGGGATACAAGTTTATTATCAATTCTTAAAAACCTTATTGATCCATTGCTGGAAATTGAAAACTCAAATTTTATAGCATTATTGAATTGGGTATACCATTCTCTTTCTGTATTGAGGATTGAAGAGATTTGTCTTATGAAATCTAAGTTGTTTTTTGAGTAGAACTCTAAGGCTTCACTAGCTGATTTTGTGTCTATAAATTCCTGTAGTTGATTTTTAAAGTCTTTTCCAGACCATAATTTAATGTCATCCGTTATATTACTTCCCCATGAAAAACTTTCATTTTCCCCATCCTCAAATGATGTACCAAGTATCTCGATGAAATTAAAAGATAGTATACTCTTTTCCATCTCCTCCCCCCTATTTGTAGTTGACCTCGTTTCCAGAAGTTAAATGATAATCTATGTTATTTAGTCACTAACACGAATTACTGGATTCTTTTTCTTTTCAAATAATTCAGGATGGACACTTTGGATAACGGAAGTTCTCGCCAGATACAGGACAGCTATTAAAAGAGAAAAACCGGCTGATAACATTACAATTTGAAACGGAATCAAGTCATAAAGAATTCCAAACAAAATTGTACTTAAAGGAACTAGCGCTTGTGCACCAGTTTCTAGGAGAGAGAAAACTCTTCCTTTAAATTCATCTGATATTTCCTTTTGTAACATAACCAGGATCGGTGTATTGATAAAAGTTAAAGCTGCTCCATATACAAGCATGATTGTTATATAGAAGGAGAAAACAAATGTATATGAAGGCCGGAAAAATGTAGGTAAAGTAAATATACAAATCAAAAGGCCTATCAAGATAATTCCGTATTTGGCTTTCATTAGCGGATATTTTAATTCTTTTCGAATAGATAAATAAATGGAGACTATGAGCATACCGGCTGCAAGAGCACTTTCTATCATTCCAAAGTGTTGAGAACTCATTTTCAGTTTGTTGATTAACGTGAATGAGGATCCAACCTGAAATGCGCCGGCAAAAAAGTTAATAAAAAGTGCAATAGAGATAATTGAGATGATCAAGGGCTTCCCTTTAATATAGACTAGCCCTTCTTTTATGTTTAACCACATTGTTGAGTTTTGCGATTTAGGAGTTTTAGAGGTCTGCTTTGCTGAAAATAAAGTGAAATTCATTGTTGATTCCAGAATTAGAGCAAGTATTACTGCACTCAAGTAAATGGTTAATAATACTGGCATGTTGACAAGGGCGAAGGTTAGTCCACCTATAGCTGGACTTGCTATTGAGGAAATCGAGATGACCATTTGATTTAATGACATTGCTTTTTGAATTCTTTTGGCATCAACAAGTCCACTAATGGACGAGGTAAAAGCAAGGCCAGCGAAGGTAGAAGTTAAAGTAAATAGTATGGTTGCAATATAGAATATCGGTAACGTTAGACCAACTAATTTGCTAAGAATGATCATGAAGAAGAGAATGAATATATTTATAATATGAGAAATAATAACTATTCTTTTCCTTGGATATTTGTCTACAAAATATCCTGCTATTGGAGAAGCTAAAGTCCGGGGTAGCACATTACATAGAATATTTATCGCAAAGTAGGACGCAGATCCTGTTAAATGTAAAATATAGTAGCTGACTGCAAACGTATACACTTGGACACCAACACTGGATATGAATTTACTAATGGTGAAGGTCCAAATATGTTGTGTAGCTTTTCTTAATTTCAGATGTGCTTCCATGAGAACACTCCCTCTTTTTACCGTTATGTTTAATTTAATTAAACAAAGTGTAACAATAAATGGAATTAATTTCAATGTGTTTTTTAAATTTAATTAAACTTTTTATTTTCCATTACTTTTTCATCTATTCATTTTCCTTTATAATTGACTTATATAGATAAAGGGGGAGTTACCAATAGAGACTCTAGGAGAAAGGATTCGTAAACTTAGAAAGGAAAAAAAGATCACATTGGAGGAATTAGCAAGCGGAAAAATCACTAAAGGGATGTTAAGTTTAATTGAAAACAATAAAGCCCAGCCTTCAATGGAGAGTTTAAGCCATATTGCTAAACAACTAGGTGTAAATACAGCTGATTTACTAAAAGAGGAAAATAAAGAAGAGCTGAGAAGCTTGGTTGACAAAACAGAAGCCCTTTATTTCTTGGAATCTTACGAAGACAATCATGACTCCTTTCAAAAATATAAAGATATTGTTGCTCATATCGAACCCCTATTTGAACAAATACAACATAATTCTGGCTATGAATCTGCCCGATTATTAGAGCTATATGGTTACAGCCTTTATTTTACAGGAGCAGAAAATTGGAAAGCTCCACTTGAGAAAGCTGATGGAATATATAATTATTTGAACATTTCATCCAGGAGTGCGTCGATTGGTAGCTTTCTTTCTAACATTGAATTTTCAAAGAAGAATTATCATGAGGCCTTAGCTGTTTTTCTAAAGGAGAAAGAAAAAATAATTAGGACAGGTGTCTATATAGAGCCTTTAACCTATCTAAATTATAATTATAATGAAGCAGTCTTTCGCTTGGCTGTTGGTGAGGGTAACAAGGCAATTGAAATAATCGAGGCTGCTGTTGAGTATTCCAAGAAACACAAAATATTCTATCGTATTGATGAACTATTATCTGCGGCAGCGAGCTATAGCCTTATAAATAGAGATAAAAGTAAATTGGAATATTATTTAGATAAACTTAGACAATACGGTAAACTTACCAACAGTCGTTATTATTATGCTTTTTCTGATTTGTTAACAGCTGAAATGATGATCAGCAGTGAAGGTAAATATGAAAACGCCTTAAGACTGATTGAAGAGTATGTGGATGATGCAGAAATAAAAATTATCGAGCCGTATGTATATATAGTTAAGGGAAAAGCATTATTCGGTATGGAGCGTTATCGTGTGGCAATTAGTTGGCTGGAGAAAGCAGAAGTACCAGACTACTTTAATCACCCCTATGATTTATCCTTACTATATACAGGAGAAATTTATAAGGCCCTGTGCTATTTAAAATTAGGAAACAATGAAAAAGCGCTTTGGCATTCAACCTTGGCATTAGAAAACTATAGAGATATGCCAGACAGTTACTATAAACAATTAGCTTATACAACTCAAAAGAGAATATTGGAAGAAATAGCACTGTAAAAAATTATACTTCACTCTAAATAAAGGATTAACATTAATAATCACACATATAGTTGGCTTAAAACTAAAATGTCAACTCACCATACATCTCATGTATTGCCACATACACTCCACACATGTCGAGTGTGTGGCGAAGATTGAATTAGTTTAAGCGAAAAGCCTTATCCTTTGTGGATAAGGCTCTTTATATCCAATTCCCCCACCAAAAATTGGACAATAAACCTGTCCTTACACCCCTAAACATTATGCTATAATAACCTAATTATAAAACTGTATAGACTTATAGATTACTAACCATTTCAAAACTTTCCATTGTAATAAAAGCAGGTGGATATATGAATAATACTCAAAGTAAGGCATATCGTTGTCCGATCGCTTTGACCAATAAGGCAAAGAGTAAAATGCGAGAAGCTGGGTTGGATGAGCGATCGTTTTTTATTGGAGAAATCGTTTGATGTTTATATAGAAAAGTATCCGCAATCGGCTGATGGCCTTGTTTCGGTAGCCTTGTTTTTTGACATTGAAAAAAACGAAAGACTGGCAGAGAAATACGGTAGGTTTGTTGTTGTTTTCCATTGTTTAGTCAAAGAGGATGGGTTTGTTGCGACGAATGTAACGACGAGACCGACACATATCCCATTGCCGTCTAATTGGCGCATTTCGGCAGAGCTTACTTTTGACTTAAATGTTCAAGGCAGCAGGCGATTACCGATGGGGTTACTGAACTTGATTCACAACATGCCGGTTGCACAGGAAAGTTCTATGTATGTGCAAAAACGTATTGCGAGTTGGGAAGGCTATTTGAAAATTCAGGAGCAGTCCGCAGATATTCCTGATATCACCACCCGCTATTCCACGCTTTTATTCAATGATGATTTCAGTACGGTAAAAATAACAGGCTGTGAGATGAATGATAAGGATTGGAAGTCACTCAAGGATATGAGCGTCAAGCTAAAAGGAATGGACCAGGAGATCGGCAAAGTCCTGAAAGCGAATCGTTCGGCTTCCACGGTAGAGGTGGAAATACACAGTTATATGGAAGCTCTGGCCCGCAGGCAGCGCCTTGATGTACCTTCGAAGGAAGTCATCTTCAGCAATTTCGCAACCTTAAGCCAGCTGAAAAGACTACGGCAAGGATTTAAGCAATTGGAAAACGGTTCGGCTGCGAATCCTGAACTGGAACGCCTTTTATTTGAAAATAAGCCCCCGGTCAAAGCGGTCAATTCTCAGGCAAAGCTGCAGTTTCACAATCGATTGAACGAGTTCCAGCAGGCAGCTGTCACAGGCGCTATGTCTGCTGAAGACTTATACGTCATCCAAGGGCCGCCCGGAACAGGAAAAACAACCGTTATTTCAGAAATTTGTCTGCAAAATGCGAAGGCGGGGCTGCGCACTCTAGTTGCGTCGCAGTCGAATTTAGCGGTCGACAATGCCCTTGGACGATTGCTGGCAACTAAGGATATCCGGATCCTCAGAGTGGGGCGGACGGAAAGCATAGAAGAAGAGGGCAAAAAGTTCATCGAGGAAAATGTCGGACAGTATTGGAAAGACCATACGCTACAGGAAGTCTCCAGCCAAATTCAAACTCGAAACCAACGGGAAACCGAAATAGAAATAGAATGGGAAGCGAATGAACAGGAACAAGAGAGGCTCCAGCAACAGCTTGCACGAATAGAAGCGGAGCTTGAGGCAAAGAAGAAAGCACAGCAACAGTATAATGAAGCTCGGTCCATTATTGAAGAGCATAACAAGAACATTCATGGAGTTGAACAGGAGGGGCAAGTAGTTCAGCAGCTTATACAGAAAACGGAACAGTCCCTGCGTTTGTTAAATGACACCATTGATCAAGACGAAACTTTTCTGGTCGAAGAGCCAGGTCATGACTTGTTCCAAAAAGAGTTGGAAGATAACCAGCAAGAGATTGTAAGGCTGCAAGACAGTGTGGCCCTTCAGGTGCTCCAAGACGAAATGAATGAACTGAAACAAACGATAGATATGGTTTCTGCTGAATGTGAGACATGGAAAGAGGAAAAGAAACAGAAGGAGGCTATAACAGATAGAATAACTGCCGCCAAAAAATTCGACAGTTTAAAGTGGATCATTCTAGAACAAAATCTGACCCGCTCACTACAAGTGCAGCCATTAATCACAAAGCTCGATCAATTCCGCGAAAGAATCAACAGCTGGATAAGTTAAAGGAATATAATGAGAAAATTAATCCTGCGATTTCCTATCTTGAGCAGCTTTTGGGAGAGAAGGAGAAGTATTCCAAGCTTCAGGGGCAATTGAAAAACACGCCTCCTGTTACTACGACAGCGATCGAAATTGACCAATTTTTAGAGAAATTAAGAAGTGAGTTAAAAGGAAAATCAACCATTCATCCGGACAGACTTGAAATTTTTCTTAAGGGGCTATATGGCCGGAGACATTTCATCTGGCAAAAAGCGGATGTGCTAAAACTGAATGATACAGATAAAAAAATGGCACAAGAAGCACTTCAGCATTTGAAACAGGAACTGATCGGACAGCTTCAGCCTAGTCTCGATGAAAACAAGATGATGCAACAAAAGTATCAAAGAGAGTTGGACGAACAGACTGCCAAGCTCACTTTCCTGCAAAATAAGCATGCACAAAAGATGGTCTCAGCCGTCATTATTCCCAATGCGAAGGAATTGCTTCATGAAAAAGAAACCAAAGCGTTTGAACTGAAAGCCAAGCAAGAACAATATGGACAAGCCAAGCTACGGGTTGAACTGAATCGTCAAAAACGGGAACAAGAATCTCTTCAACTGAAGCAGGCAAAGCAGAAACAAACCGAAATTGGAGTCAGTCTTGCAAATCTTGCCTCCATAATTAAGGAAAAAGAAGCTGAACAAGCGCCACTACATGATATCCTTTCTTTAGAACCCGAAAAGGAGCACGAAGAGGTATTAAAGAAGCTGGCGAGCGTTTCTTTTACCCGGGAGTCGTTGAAACAGGAAAAGCAGAGACTTCCACTGTTCCAGGAAGTCCAGGGAATGTGGCAGTCCTTGCTGAAAGAAGCAAATGATCATGACCTAAATGAAATCCGAAAGCTTTATGTGAAGCATGCAAATGTAATAGGAACAACATGTGTGGCTTCCGCCCGCAAAGATTTCATTGAAAACTACCCAATTTTTGACGTTGTCATTATTGATGAAGTATCAAAAGCAACACCGCCGGAGCTCCTTTTGCCGATGCTGAAAGGGAAAAAAATCATTCTGGTCGGCGATCATCATCAGCTCCCGCCTCTATTAGGGAACGATACGCTGGAGGAAACGCTGCAGGAAATGGCGGAAGAAAGTGAAGACTTTGAAGGAAAAGCGGAACTTAAAAAGTTATTAAATGAGTCGTTGTTCGAGCGATTGTTTAAAAACTTGCCGAAAACCAATAAAACGATGCTTGCCATTCAATATCGGATGCATGAAAACATTATGAAAACGATAACCCCATTTTATATGGAAGAAAACGAACAGCTCCAATGTGGCTTAATCGATTCCGATCTGGATCGTGACCACAAGCTGGCATCACTGCACATCCAGCGGAACAATCATCTCCTTTGGCTTGATATGCCGAACGAGCCTTTATTTTTCGAGGTAAGAATGAAAGGCGGAAAGAGCCTTTACAATCCAGCTGAATTGAAAAGGATTGGCGAATTGCTGAAGGAATTGAATGAAGCAAGTGCTGAGGCAAAGCAAGCTGGAAGAATGGAAATCAATGAGAAAAAGAGCATCGGAGTCATTAGTTTTTACGGAGAACAAGTGAAAAGGATCGACCGCATGCTCCAACAGGAGTTGCATTTGCCTCACTTAACGATCCGCACCGGGACAGTGGACAGATTCCAGGGCATGGAGATGGATGTGATTCTGTTAAGTATGGTGCGTAATCACGATAATAAGCAGGATGATATCGGTTTTGCCAAAGATTATCGCAGGCTGAATGTGGCTTTATCGAGAGCAAGAGAGCTGCTTGTGATGGTTGGCAGCACAAAGATGTTCACACAGCGGACGAAAAATAGGGATGCAAGAAAAATGTATACTCATGTTTTAGAAACTGCCAAAAAGCTAGATGGATTGCGAACCCTTGAAGAGGTGGGTATGAATGGATAAATTAAAAAAGCAGCTACATGCGAATCTACTTAAAAATCCAGCTGTCCAAATCAAGAAATCGGTGATCTGGCAATTCCCGATGACCATTTATACTGTGGCGTTTTATCGCGTAAAACGCTCTAAAATGGACATTCTCATCAAAATGATGCTGCTCACTTTTGAAAAGACCCAAATCCGTCGTGCAGCCAATTTATCTCAATTGCTTCTGGTCGAGGAGCTGTTCATTGAAGATTTACTGAAGAAAATGCAGCGCACGGGTTTGATCACATTGGAAAAAGGAAGCTACAAGCTGACATCGAGAGGGCAAGAGCAGCTAAAGACAGGATTATGGAAGAAGAATTGGCAGAAGAGTCTGCAGTGCTTTCCTACAGCCCAATTCACGATGAGTTTTGGCCAGAACTGACCGAGCCATTGCCTGAAACTGACGGAGAACTGCCGCTTTACCGGTATGGAAATCATCAGAACATCGTAGAGAAGGACCGTATTCTGCAGGTTCTCGCAGAGAGCCGAAATGGTGAGGAAGAAGACGGCTTCCAAACAGTAGTCGCTGCTGTAAATAGCTATGACCAGCAGAAAGTTGAACACATCCCATGCCTTGAATTTCAACTCTACAATCAAGAACAAGACAAATTCTATGCGCGTGTCTGGAATACCTTGCTCCAACGCTGGGATGAAACATTCGAAAAGCAGATAGAAGAGAAGGAACGTTTGGTATGGCGGGAATAATATGCAGAAACAAAGGGACGTACCTTGGGTATGTCCCTTTTAATCAAGCTCTGTTCCTGAAAAATTATTATTAATAACAAATAAAATAGAACATTTGTTCGAAAAATGGTATAATTAAGGTATAAAAACTAGACAGGATGTGATAAAATAATGGTAGTTAACTGGATATTGGAAAAGCCTCGGGATTATGTTGCGGTTGATTATGATGGCCTTTGGAAGAAGTTGATTTACGAGCTGTTTGAAGAGTTTGTCCTGTATTTTTTGCCTGATTTGTTTGAGGACATTGATTTTACGAAGGAGCCTGAATTTCTGCAGCAGGAGCTTTTTAAGGAGATTATTGAAGAGAAGAAAGGGAAACGAATTGCGGACCAAATTGTTAAGGTATATCTGAAAAATGGCAGTGAGCAATGGATCTTGATTCATATCGAAGTTCAAGGCGATACGGGCGATGATTTTTCAGAAAGAATGTTCCGCTATTATTATAAAATTTACGACAAGTACAATCGTGATGTTGTGGCGATTGCGCTGTTGACGGGTGCTTCCGACCGCCCATGGACCGGGAAGTACCAACGAGGAATCTTTGGGACAGAAGTGACTTATAAGTATAATTGGTATAAGTTTAACGATCAAAATGAGGCTGAATTAGAAAATTCGAGCAACCCTTTTGCAATTGCCGTACTTGCAGCAAAATATGCAAATGCTGCCAAAAATGATGACGAGAAACGCTATCGATTTAAATACAAGCTAATGCGATTAGTATTACAAAAAATGAATCACCCTCTAGACGAAAGACGCATCTACCTCTCCGCGCTTACTTACTTCATTGATTATTTACTCCAACTACCAATAGAATTAACAGAAAAACTAAGAAATGAAATCATGATCTCGAAGGAGGCAATTGACTTGATGTACTTAGACCGAAAGAACCTACCCCCAACATTTGGAGAATTGAGAAAAATGGAAAGAAGAAGGTAAAATAGAGGGAAAGAAAGAAGGATTGTTGATCGAACGAAAAAGAATTGTCTCTAAGTTAACCCGCGAAAATTTTACAGTTGAACAAATAGCTGATTTGACGGAATTATCTATTGAAGAGATAAAGAAGTTACAACAGCTTAGCTAAAAAGTATTGAGGTTTGTCCATGAGGCACGCCTCTTTTCTCTGATGATCTCCGCGCTTACTTTGAAGCAATGTATTAAGATTTATAGGAGTAATTGTAAGAAGTACAAGATACTTTTACGGAATCACGCAATACTGGTTCCGTTAGTTTTTTTGTAAAATCACA
>NZ_BAUW01000038.1 GCF_000517385.1 Mesobacillus boroniphilus JCM 21738
AAACGGGTTCTTTTTTCACTTTTTAGGTGAATGACTATTCAATCAAAAGGCTTATTAGATAGATGTTTGTAGCCAATTAAAGATTTTCTATGAATAATTCAGGTATAATTTAGTTATAGAACATACATTTGTATGAAAATGTATTGGAAGTGAAGAAATGGACGGTCTAAATATCAAACAAAAGAAATTTGCTGATTTTTTATTAGGACAGGGAATGCAGCTGAGAGTTATATTCAAGCTGGGTATATGGCTTCAGGAAATTCTGCAGAGGTCTGTGCCAGCCGCATGTTAAGAAATGTTAAGGTTATAGAATACATTCAAAGGAGGAACGAGCGATTGGACACTGAAATAATTGCGGATTTAGAAGAAACAAAGCGGTTCTGGACCACTATCATGCGGGATGAAAATGCGGATATCAGGGACAGGCTTAAGGCTTCGGAATTTATAGCTAAAACAAACGGTGCGTTTATTGAGAAAAAAGAAGTGCTTGGTGGCATTAATAATAAAATTGAATTTGGATTCATTGATCCTACATTGGATGATTAATATTTTTTTCTTGCCTGGCTATATGCTGGGCATTTTTTTGTATATTAGAAGGAATTAACATGCTACCCCGAAGCTAAATCGGGGAATGCATTGTAGTACCTTTTACGCCTTTAGAACTTGCTACGATGCCCTGCATTCACTGCCGCCAATCAAAATCGAAGACAGGGCGGAAAACAAGACAGTTGCTTTATCTGAGGTACAACGAAGCGAGTGATCGTATTGGGACAACTCAAGCGGTAATGCTTGGTTTCTGGGCAGGCTGGATGCCCACAAGAAATGGCGAAAGGGGAAAAATAAGATAATCAAACAACATACCACGTTATTACAACATTGTACTTTACCCTCTTGTCGTTTGCTTTGGCTTCTAAGGCTTGGCGCTCTTGCTGTTTTTTTATTAGTACAAACGAAGATTTGTGATGAAGTGGTAACAACTAGTTATTGTTTTTGTAGCTAATATTTCCCAGATGATTGAGTATAAAAGTATCAGATGGTAAAATATTGTATGGATAATAATGTTTAAATAATAAATTTTTTACATATATTTTTAGAATACATGCTTTTTCAACAAGTACCTTGCTATAGTAAAGGTTAATTCTTAATATGGGTGGGATTTATATTGAACGTCTCCGCTGGCAATGATTTACTTCAAGCCAAGATATTAAAATGGAAGAAAGATTTAATTGATTTAACTAATCGTAATGTACTCTTAAATTTCCGCCCCAAAAAGAGCAACACTATACAGTTTTTTGAAGAACCGCAAGAACTGTTTGATCTTTTAGTGAAAGAATCTAAAAATATAAATGTAGAAGAGTTAAAGAACCATATATTTGAGCAGATTCAAAAAAAGATGAACTTAATAGAAGAAGAACCAGAACAAAGAAAGAAAATCGCAGAAGAGAAGGAGCGGTTTAATAAAATCGTCGGCAAACTACGATTAGACGCTCGTACTCGTTTAAATGAGCAAGGAATACAAACCCTTTATCTTGTTTTTGGGGTGCTCAAGTGGAAAGAGCAAGGGAAAGACAAAGAGTTCTTGAGCCCATTGCTGTTGGTACCTGTGGAATTGTACCGTTCCAGTGCCAACCAACCCTTCCGAATGAAAATGGTTGAGGATGAAATTGTTCTCAACCCTTTCATGGCTCACAAATTAAGGGAGGAAAAAGGCATTCCATTTCCGGAATTAAGCGACCAAGAAGATATGGACCTTGAGAAAATATGGAGTGGGATCACTGAACAAATTGACCATTTAGAAGGGTGGTCTGTTTCACCAGAAATCTATCTATCGTTGTTTTCTTTCAGTAAGCTCGTGATGTATAAAGATCTTGAAAATTACAGAGATTTGCTGGAATCCCATCCTCTTATCGGTAAAATTTCCGGAGTGGAAGCAGATGAAAATGGAGACTTTATGGATTTGTCGTCAGTGCCGGATGAACATGAACTTGATCGTAAAGTGCCGGCCCAAGAGTCATATCTAGTATTAGATGCGGATTCAAGCCAACAACAAGCCATTATTGCTGCTAAGAATGGAGTGAGTTTTGTTTTACAGGGCCGCCTGGGACCGGAAAAAGTCAGACCATATCAAACATCATTGCCGAATGTTTGGCAGCCAACAAAAAGGTATTATTTGTTTCCGAAAAGATGGCAGCACTAGAAGTGGTAAAATCCCGTTTGGAACAGGTCGGGCTAGGTGAATTCTGTTTGGAGCTGCACAGTCATAAAGCAAATAAACGGTCAATATTGGACGCTTTCCAACAGGCTATCAATAATCATCCCAAGCAGAAACAAATTCAACACGAACTGTATTCTAACATCAATCACTTAAGGAATCAGCTTAATACATACTCGGAGAAACTGCACCAGATTCGCGCCCCTTTCGGTAAATCTGCATATGAAATTCATGGAACCTTAGCGAAACTCGATGAAATTCAGGAGATGTTGTTTGATTATGAAATTGATGAATCGACAAATTACGAATATGTTCTGTCTCTCTTAAATAATTTAGAGCGTTTTCGCGGGCGATTGATTTTAACGGAACAGACACCCGTTTGGAAGGGGTTTAAGAAGCCAATTTATAGTCTTGAATTGTCGTCCAAATTAGAATCGTTTCTTCGAGAGTATCTGAAAAATTTAGATGCCCTTATTCACCAGTCGAAATCTATTCATCAAACCTTAGGCTTAAGCAGTGATTCGATTGAGGACGTTTACCAAAACCATAGCATCATTGAAATGGCTAAATATTCACCTAATCCCCCAAAACATTGGTTTGACAACGAATCTATTCAATTGACAATCCAAAAGGCGCGGGAATATCAGGAGAAAATGTCCTCATTTTTAGAGGAGAGATCGTTTCTTTCAACTATCTTTCATCCAGAGATATTAGAAAAGGACATCACCAATATTTTTGTTGAGTTGTTTATGCTTTCAGATGACTTTTTTTAAAGCATTCGGTTCACAAGATGCAAAGGTGCTTATACAAGAGAGAGACATAATTAGGGACACGATTGACCTGGGAAGAGCTTCGTTGCAAACGTTACACGATTTGCGGACGATACCAGATGAATTTGGCTTCCGCCTATAAAAAAATTGGAGGAAATCCATCTTTTAAATGGTCTTATGTCAGTTGTCCTAAAAAAGCCCCGCCCAACCCAGCAGTGTTCGGTGATTTAGAAGGAGTAACTAAATCTATCAATGAGGCAAAGCAAAGGTTTTCGGATTGGGAACAAAAATGGGACATATTGAACCGAAAATATAACCCGTCAATACTTGAACTCGATTTGTATGCTCTGCGGCAAAATATAGAGACACAAGGAAATGATCTTCTACCATTGTTCACTTCCACGGTTCAGTCGGATATTAATGATGATGCACTTTTTAATAAGCAGGTATCAATCCAGGAGCGTATTGCAAAATTTTTGGTGCAAATCCAACAATTCGAGCAAGTCAAACCAATTGTATCTGAATCGTTTGAGACAGAATTATCTAATCTAAAGTCGGTTACAAGATTGAAACCAATATTTGAGTTGATTGCCAAAGACCCGAGGCCAACCCTTTCATGGTTTCAACAGGAACGTCAGAATGAAATTTACAATTTCATTCAGGAGTCAAAAAATATTCATAAGAAGTATCAGCAGGAATTGTCGGCGACATTGGAAATCTACGAGGAAGAAATATTAGATGACCGTACCTTCCAAATGTTAGAGCGGTTTGAAACCACTTATCAATCACCTGTACGGATTTTTAACGGTAGTTCCGTCGAGATCGTAAATGGCTGACTTCCAAATTGAAGCAAAAAGACAAATACGACTTTGAGTCAATGAGTAAACAAGTTCGCTCGGTCAAACGGGTTTTGGAGTATAGAAAGTGGATCGAAGATCATCAGTCGGACTTCAGGACTTATTTTGGAAGGCATTATAAAGGTCTTGAAACCGAATGGAATCGAATTGAAGAATCTTTCTCTGTTTTTCAGGAAATTCAGCAGATGTTCCCAGGTTTCATCATCCCTGCACCTTTAAAAGAAATCTTGATACAATCGACTGGACATTTAGAGCAATTGATTTCAGAATTTGAACGATTAGCAACGATCACCGGTGAGATTAAGGGAATATTGGAAACACTTAATGGGGATTTTCCTAATCTCTTCATGAAACGGAGTAGTCAACCATTAGAGCAATGGCCGATCTCAGAAACAGTTTATGAAATAAAGGAATTGCAGTTAAAACTACAAGCCTTTTACACGAATACCCAAATACTTTTGGATGTTCGAAAACCTGGTACGGTTTCTCGCCTTTCCTTAAAAGAACTGTTAGAGGACATAGGCTTATCATTAGCAGTCATCCACCTGAAAAATGAAATCATAGAAAATGAGCCACAGTTAAAGGAGATCATGGGGTCGTGGTATAAAATGGAACAAACACCTTGGGAAAAGGTGGAGCAGGCGCTCTCAGATATTGAAGCGTTAAGAAATATCACTTCTTATATACGAAAAGTTTCAAACACTTTTAATCGAGGATTCTTTCAAGGATAACGGCCGCCATTCAGAAGTTGAACGGACTTTACAAACATTAGAACAAACGATTCGTGTATTAATTCAAAAAGTTCCGTCCCTTTTTAGAGATTTCAAGAGAGCTGAGTCAAATCAGTGGGAGATAGAAAGCATTGCAGATTGTTTCAAATGGTTTCAGGAGAGTCTCGGACAATGGATAGAACAATACGATATAATAAGCGGATTTTTTAAACGTGATTATATATCGCCATCAGAGTTAAAGGAAGATCTTCAAGTAGCGATTGTCGTTCAGGAGCAGAAGATTGCTCTTGAAGCTGATTTGGATTACTTAAAGGAAACTTTCGGCCATTTCTTTTCTGGGTATACTACTAACTGGGATGTCATTTTTGACGCTTTGGCGTGGATTGAAGAGTGGATAAAGCATTTCTCCCAAGGTGAAGTTCCTGAACGGTTGGTCGCATACATTGCAGAAGGGGTGACCCCTGATCAGAAGCAAGAATTACTTCGGCTTTTCGAAAAAAGCAAAGGGCTTTTGAATCAGCATGAGCAGTTATTCTGTCATCTAGAAACTTATTTTATAAAAGAATCCCTAGTGGTAGATGGTGTGGGGTTACAAAAAAGTTACTTAAACAGGTATTATTCATGGATTAATGAGCGTATTCAATCGATAGAGCAACTGGAGGAATGGATTCGTTATCAAAGATTGGAAATGAGAATAAGAGACTCTCAACTATCTTCTTTCTTAGAACATCTTGAAAACGAAAAGCCTTCAAACGGTACATTCGTACAATTGTTTCAGAAACGATTTTATCGGAAATGGCTGGACCAAATTTATCAAGATGAGGAAACCCTTTATGACTTCGATGCAGAAAGAGCCAATGGAACGATTCTCGAATACAGGGAAAGTGATGAAAAGAGTCTTGATCAGAATGCTATGCGAGTGCAGGAGATATTGGAGCAAAAACGTAAACATGCCATCGATAGTCTTACCTATCGCCGAGAACAAGGGGTCTTACTTCATGAAATCGGCAAAAAGAAGCGGCATCTAGCGATTAGGAAACTGCTTTCCCAAACATCAGCCTAGCTTTGGAATTGAAACCATGCTTCTTAATGAGCCCATTATCAGTCAGCCAATACTTAGATGCAAACGATATTGCTTTCGATGTCGTTATTTTTGACGAAGCATCTCAGATTTTTCCTGAAGATGCGATTGGATCCATTATTCGTGCATCGCAAGTTATTATAGTAGGAGATAACAAACAGCTGCCTCCAACTGATTTCTTTAAGGCTGGGGGAGTAGGGGAAGAATTTGAGGATGAAAACGAAGTAGAGTATGAGAGCATTTTGGATGAGTGTATGTATGTCCTTGAGAATATGAGATTACGCTGGCATTATCGTAGCAGACATGAATCGCTCATCTCATTCTCGAACACCGCCTTTTATTCAAACAGTTTGATTACCTTCCCAAGTTCTGAGCATGGGGATGAACTTGGCGTAAAATTTGCTCACGTTCCAGATGGTTTATATGACCGCGGAGGAACAAGAAGTAACCATAGAGAGGCAGAGGTTACAGCCAAACTGGTTTTTGAACACTTCCGCCTACATCCAAACCGTTCTTTAGGGGTGATCGCGTTTAGTGAAGCTCAAGCGACAGAAATTCGGGAACAAATTGATCGTATGAGACGGAATGATCCTTCCATGGAACAATTCTTTAAAGAAGGCAAACATGATGAGTTTTTTGTGAAGAGTCTGGAGAATGTACAAGGGGACGAACGGGACGTAATCTTCTTCAGTATCGGTTATGGTAAAGCTCCTGATGGAAGCCTTCATATGAACTTTGGGCCGTTAAGCAAAAACGGGGGAGAGCGTCGCTTAAATGTAGCCATTACCCGGGCGAAATACCATGTTAAATTAATCAGTTCATTGTTGCCTCAAGACATTCCATTGGAACGGACACAGAGTATTGGCGTTCACCGTTTACGAGATTATATGGAAATGGCCATGAATGGACACTTGCCAGTATATACATCTTCAAATACCGTAAAGATGTATGATTCCCCATTTGAAGAAGATGTTTACGATGTTCTTGTCGATATGGGGTATGAAGTACACACACAAGTGGGAGCTTCAGGTTACAGAATTGATTTGGCCGTTGTCGATCCACGTAAACCGAATTCATACCTGTGTGCGATCGAGTGTGACGGAAAAACCTACCATAGCTCGAAAGTAGCCAGAGACCGAGACCGTTTACGCCAGCAGGTACTTGAAAATTTGGGTTGGAAAATACACCGGATTTGGTCGCAGGAGTGGTTTAAGAAGCGTAATTTTGAAATAACCCGACTTAAGAATTTATTATCTAATCTTGAAAGTAATTAAAAAAACTAACTTTTTTGCAGAATTATAGGAAAGTGAACCCCCTTGGTTGACAAGGGGGATATTTATTATTGGTTTAACATAATAGAGGGATTTCAAGGATTAGATTAAAGTATACATGTTTACCGTAGAGCTGTTTTAGGAATATGTTCTGAGTCTATTCAAACTGGAAATCGGCTTTTCACTTACTGGTATCATAACTTAAAAGTTTTGACACCAATATGCAAACTCGCTATTAATAAGCTATGTAATGGAGCCATAACTTAGTGCCATAAATAAGGGATTTTATTCGGGTGAAATATGGTTACGCAAGGGTATCAACGACAGAGTAGGTAACGTCATGTGATCCCACCGTGGCATCCAATCGTGAGAGCAACCGAGGGGACCGTGTTACAGGAATGGCACATAATTTAATCAAGAAGAGCAAATCATCCTTTTCAAAGTTCTTTTCAAAATAATTATCTTTTGATTGTTTCATGTCCACTTTTTAGAGTAACCCCATTAGTCTCCTTTTCAGGATCTGAAGCCCGAGAATTATGTTTCGTCTTTTTCTATTAACTAATCAGGTTAGAAAAAAATGGCGCAAAATTTAAAAGGTCAATTAATCAGATAATGTATCGGTCAAAAAGAGTAGTAAAGACTCAGCTTTTGTTATACTGATACTATCTTTTATTAAACATGAAATAGGTGACTAGATGAACCCAGCAGGAATTACAATTAGTGATTTGCTCCGCCTTCCTGTGTTGAAGGATGCAAAGGTCATTAGCGGAGAAAAGGGATTAGATCGTATTGTTTGGTATATAGATATTATGGAAGTACCAGATGTGAAGGGCTGGCTGAGGGAGGGAGAGTTGTTATTAACGACGGCCTATGCCATTCGTGATGATCCGGCATTGCTTCCAAAACTGGTGCAGCTATTGGCTCAGGCCGGCGCAGCAGCCTTAGCAATCAAACCGGAAAAATACATACAGGATATGCCCGTTGAGATGATACAGATCAGCAATGACTTTAATTTGCCAATTATCCAGCTTCCCAGCAGCGCTGCATACATAGATATCATTCAAGCGGTCATGGAACAAATTATCGATAAGCAAGCTTCCCTTTTGAGAAGATCCGAGGAAATATATAAAAAATTAACGACATTGGTACTGGAGAACAGCGGGATTCAAGCAGTCGCAGATAATATAGGCTTATTGTTGGAATCACAGATTTGGCTCCTCGACCAAACCGGTGAAACCATTGTTTCCTCCCCTCAGGGAGCTGCTTATATTCCATCGCCCGATATCAGTTATTGGGATATTACCGTGGATAAACAAATGGTAGGGAAACTCATAATTGAAAAAGAATTATTAGATGAGATGGATATGGTTTGTGTCGAACAGGCACGACTTGTGTTTTCTTTAGAATTAATGAGAAGAAAAACGGCTTTGGATACGGAAAGAAATTTAAGAGGCGACTTTATTGAGGAGCTTTTGACCGGCTTGCCTCTTTCCCAGCAGGAGGTTGTCAATAAAGGCAGACAATTAGGCCTGACTCCTGAAAGTGCATGGGAAATTGTAATCATTGAGGGTGAAGATATCATGGATGAGGATATACCATGCGTCGCCAATTAGGGGGGCTATTGAAGCAAGAGTATCAGAAGCATTCCAATAAATCGCATATACATAAACAAGGAAACCGATTAGTACTTATGCTCTCATCACCATACCAGCTGCAACTGCCTCGAGTGAATGTGAAAACATGGAATGAAATCCTGACCCCATTGTTTAGACAGTTCAAAGGCCTACGAGTTGGCTATGGAGATAAATATCTGTTATGGGAAGTTCAGCGAAGCTATTTAGAAGCCAAGAAAGCAATCATGATTGGTTCTAGCCTGGATAAGACCCAGCAAGTATTCATGTTTGAAGAAATAGAGCTGTTTAATTTATTGTTAGAGGCTTCGGAGAGCGTCAATATGGACAAGGCGGTAGAAAGGAAAATTGGGAAGCTGTGGCAATATGATAGAGATAATGAGACAGATTTTGTAAAAACGTTATTTTATTATCTGTCATCGGACGGGAGTTTAGTCGAAACAGCCAAACATCTGTTCATTCACCGTAATTCGGTCAAGTATCGAATGGATAGGATCGAGGAGATTGCAGACATAAAAATCGATAGCTTCCGTCAAAAATTTGTCTATTTCTTATGCATTTTTTATCATTTGTTTAAAACAACCACCTAAAACAGAGCCTGTTGTGCTGGATGCACAACAGGCTCTGTTTTTTTGGTTGCAGGGGACATTGTTGATCGCCTATTAAATATTTAGAATAATAAATAACATTCAAAACTTTCTTTCAATTCGGAAATTAGAATGCTGACATTTTAGGGAAGGGGCGTTCCGTATGATTGGCGTAATTCGCGTATTTACAACAGACGATCAAGAAGTACTTCAACAGCATGGAAAAGTGATCACAAATTGTTATGGCCTGCCAACAGTAAACAGATGCATACCAGATCAGCCATTAGGCATTTTTAATGATGAGACTGAAGAGAAAGCTGTGCCAAAAATCGTTAAGCTAGGAAAAACATTGGAAAAAGAAGGCTCAAAAGTTTTGGTGATCAGCTGTGCTGCAGATCCAGCCATTGAGGAGCTTCGAAAGGAAGTATCCATTCCTGTCATCGGGGCGGGAAGTGCTGCTGCACTTACAGCTTTGGCTTTAGGACAGCCAGTAGGCGTACTTGGAATCACAGACACACCTCCCGCAGTCATCAGAAACCTGCTTGGAGACTTGCTTGTTGGCTATGCAAGCCCAGAGGGAGTGGGCAATACGACAGATTTAATGACACCTTCCGGCCGTGAAAATGGACTCAAGGCTGTTCAATCCCTTTTGAACCAGGGGGCAAAAGTCATTGTCTTTGCCTGCACGGGTTTCTCAACAATTGGTCTTGCGGATGTCCTGCGGCAAGAAGTAGATGTTCCGATCATTGACGCTGTAGAGGCAGAAGGGTTATTTGCATCACTACTGCTCCGTCAGTCACTTCAAACCATTTAAAAGCTTGCCTTAAGCTTATGTTTTGAAAGAAGGTTTTCCTTTGGTAAGGTCTTATACAATTCTTTTGTTTTGCGTCCTGATATGGGCCGGTAATTATCTTGCCCGGCAGTTTTTGCTTTCTGAGTTTCCGCCATTATTTCTCTCAGCCTTCAGTCTGACCGTTATATCCGTTTTCTTTTTCATTATGGCTTTCGTCACCAAATCATTTGTTCGACTACAGCGGAAGGAAATCGTTATTCTATGTTTGGCCGGTTTGATTGGTCTGGTGGCAAACCAAATCTTTCTCTTTAGCGGCTTGAAATATTCTACAGCCACCAATGCTTCCTTGATTTTCAGCCTTGCTCCCCTTATTACAGCGCTGCTGCTGCCGCCTTACTAAAAGAGAAAATTACAGGAAGAATGATTATCGGAAGCTTAATCGCCATGGCAGGCATTTATCTTGTTTTATCAGTTAAAGGAAAAATTATTTTTAACTTTGGTGATTTGCTGCTACTGGGGGGGACGGCAACATTTGCCTGTAACCTGATCTTTGTACGAATGCTGTCCAAGCGTTTGTCTGCAACGATCATTACAAGTTATAGCTTTATCATCGGTGCTCTCATGTTTGCTCCGTTTGTGATCGGCATGGATATCGAATGGACCCATTCGGTGCAATTCTGGGTATTTGCTTTGATGTCTGTCATCATCGGTCAAGGAGTGACCACAATGATGTGGAATCATGCAATGAACACGGTTGGTGCTGCCAAATCGGCAATTGTTCTGAATTTTCAGCCGCTGATGACAATGCTGCTCGACTATTGGATCTATCACAACATCGTAACGGTTGTGCAAATGATTGGTGCCGCACTTGTCTTCGCTGGTGTTCTGTTAAGCACCATCCAGAAAGGGTTTTTCAAGAAAAAACAAACGGGATTCATGCTGACAGCCGATGAACAAGCAGAGAAGAGATAAACAAACTTGTTAGTATTTTACTCAAATAGAGATAAAAGTTATTAAAAAAGGGCAGGCATCCTTAGGATGACTATAGCTTTATAGGAGCTATTTGATTTAGGGGAAAAATAATTGGGGGGTATTTAAATGAATCACGATCAAAAAGAAAAAGGTCATCCGCGTATATTTGAGCCGGTTGCATTTATTTTGACGTCCGTAACAGCCGTGTTCGGTGCCATTATAGGAATGCAAATAATCACGACCCTTGGTGTGACACCGAACACCTCGATCATCGGTGCTCTAATTGCCATGCTAATTGCCAGAATTCCGATTACGATTTTTAAAAAGTATAAATCGATACACCGGCAGAATCTGGTGCAAACCTCGATATCCTCAGCAACATTCGGCGCAGCAAACAGCTTATTAATTCCAATTGGTATCCCTTTTCTTATGGGGACTCCGGAACTAATTGTTCCTATGCTGATCGGTGCTGCTTTAGCCATGTTTGTAGATGCAGCCGTCCTTTACAAATTATTTGATTCTAAGCTTTTTCCGGCTACCGGGACATGGGCGCCTGGAGCCGCAACGGCTGAAGCAATCCTTGCAGGGGACAAAGGTGGAAAGCGGGCAGGACTTCTCGGTATTGGTACAGGAATCGGTATTTTGGGTGCATTCCTTCATATTCCGATGTCGGCATTTGGGGTAGCATTCATTGGGAATATATGGGCCCTTTCCATGTTTGGTATTGGACTTTTATTCCGTCAATACTCCATTCCATTCTTTGGTGTAGATGTCAGTGCTCTTTACATCCCGCATGGCATCATGATTGGTGCGGGAATTGTCGCTTTGGTACAGGTTTCCATGCTGATTTTTGATAAAGAAAAGCGTTCAGCAGCGCCTCATACCAAGGAAGTCGCAGCAACGCTTGAAGCTGCGGCAGATGCTGAATTCACACGTCCAATCAAAGAGGCAAAAAAAGCGTTATTACTAGGTTTCGTCGCTTATCTCGGCGTAGCGATTATTATTGCTCTGACAGGAGGGATTATGACCGATATGTCTCCTGGAATGCTGATTGGATTCTTATTCTTCGCTGCGTTCGCTGCGTTTGTCCATGAATTAATCGTAGGGATCGCTGCGATGCATTCCGGTTGGTTTCCGGCATTCGCGGTTGCTTTTATTACCCTTCTGATTGGAATGATGATTGGTTTTCCTCCACTAGCACTTGCTTTACTTGCTGGATTTAGCGCAGCAACCGGTCCGGCATTCGCGGATATGGGTTATGACTTCAAAGCAGGTCATATTTTGAGAGGAAACGGGAAAGACAGAGATTATGAGAAGGAAGGCAGAAAACAGCAGTATATTACTGCCATGATTGCTTTTGGTATTGCCCTTCTGACTGTTCTTGTGACTTATAAAGGATATTTCGCTCAAAACCTGGTACCGCCAATTGATGCAGTCTATGTTTCTACTATTAAGGCTGGAGCATCATCAGAAGTTGCTAGACAATTATTGCTATGGGCCATCCCAGGAGCGATTCTCCAATTGATTGGCGGTCCAAGCCGTCAGCTAGGTGTATTGTTTGCAACAGGTCTCCTTATTTTAACTCCTTATGCCGCTTTGCCGTGTTAACAGGGATCTTGATCCGCTTGATCTGGAAGAAAGCAAAAGGGAAAGAAGCTGATACACCAATGAGTATTCTTGCAGCAGGATTTATTGCTGGTGATGCATTATTCAGTTTCTTCAATTCTGTATTTAAAATTGGGAAATGAGGCGAGTAAATTTGGCAAAAATTAGACTAGACGAAAAAGCAGTAGAGTATGCAGTTTACGGTGGAGCAGTCCTCGGCGGAGGGGGCGGAGGCTGGATTGAAGATGGTCTCCAAATCGGCAAGCTGGCTTTTGAAATTGGCCAGCCTGAGCTTATTACAGTGGATGAACTGCAAGATGAGGATTTACTTGTAACCGTGTCGCTGGTTGGTGCACCTGCTGCGAAAGATAAGTATGTGAAGCCGATTCATTATGCGAAAGCATTGGATATTCTTTCTCAAAAAATCGGAAGTCCAATTCAGGGCATCATTACAAACGAAAACGGTGCGGGTACTACAGTGAATGGCTGGTTTCAATCGGCCGTTACAGGCATTCCCGTAATCGATATTCCATGTAATGGGCGGGCACATCCAACAGGCTCGATGGGATCGATGAATTTATCCGAGCAGCCGGATTATGTATCCCATCAGGCAGCAGTCGGTGGAAAAGGTTCTAACTATATGGAATTAAGTATCTCAAGTTCACTTGACAAGGCATCAACTGTCATTCGTAAAGCATCGATCGAAGCAGGTGGTCTGTTAGCAGTTGCAAGAAATCCGGTTTCTGTGGCATACGCAAAGGCAAATGGTGCTGCTGGAGCCATTCAGCAGGCGATTGAGGTAGGGGAAGCACTGTTAAGCCATAAAGGAGAGGCAGCCATTCAAGCCGTCATAAGCAAGCTGGGCGGTAAAGTGGTTGCAGAAGGAGACGTTACAGATTTCATCATTGAAACGACTGGCGGCTTTGACGTAGGAACAGTGACAATTAATAACTCCTATGAAATGACCTTTTGGAATGAATATATGACCATTGAAAAGAATGGCGATCGATTTGGAACATTCCCAGACTTGATTATGACGCTGGATGCAAAAACGGGAAAACCAATCGTATCCGCTGCGATTGAAAAAGGCCAGCAAATTGCTGTCATTTCGGTTCCAAAGGAGAATCTGATCCTGAGCAGTACGATGAGAAATGAAAAGTTAATGAAACCTGTTGAAGAGATTATCAAGAAATCTATCATTCCTTATATCTTTTAAACTTACTAGAGAGGAGCTTATTTATGGTACTTAAGCAAACGTTAACAGTGTTGGAAACATTAGATAGTGCATATGTAACAGGAGAAAATGTTAAAGAATTATTCAATCAGTTTCCGGATGTCGAGGTAACCGTTACGACGGTCACTGGTAATAAAGGGAGCACGGATTTTATAAAGATTGTGATTCCAGGTACAAATGGTAAAACAAAGGGTGGCAGCATACCTACTTTTGGAATTATCGGGCGGCTTGGCGGCATCGGTGCCCGCCCAAGCCGTATCGGTCTGGTATCCGATGCTGACGGTGCTGTTGCAGCCGTTGCATCAGCGTTAAAGCTGGCTGAAATGCAAACGAAAGGGGATAGCCTGAAGGGCGACGTGATCGTTACAACACATATTTGCCCTGATGCTCCTACTCTTCCACATGAACCCGTAGACTTCATGGATTCTCCAGTAGATATCTTGACGATGAATAAATACGAAGTAACGGCTGAAATGGATGCCATTATTTCAATTGATACAACCAAGGGGAACCGGGTAATCAACCATAAGGGGATTGCCATATCTCCTACCGTAAAAGAAGGATACATCCTTCGTGTCAGCGATGATCTACTCCGTATCATGGAAATGACAACAGGACAATTTGCTGTTACATTCCCAATTACTATGCAGGATATTACCCCTTATGGGAACAATCTCTACCATATTAACTCGATTCTCCAGCCTGCGGTAGCGACAGATGCTCCTGTAGTAGGAGTAGCGATAACGGCTCAATCTATCGTTCCTGGATGTGGAACAGGTGCCAGCCATGAGACGGATGTTGCGGATGCTGTCCGTTTCGCCGTTGAAGTTGCTAAAGAAACAACTAATGGCACATGCGTGCTTCATAGCAGCGATGAATTTAATAGGATCACAGAGCTCTATGGTTCTATGAAAATGCTGCAGACGATGGGCAAAAAGGCTTCTCATCAGTGAGGTGATGGTGGGAGGTAACCCTCCCTCTTTCTGTATTTGAAAAACAGGGGCGTGAAAACATGGAAAAACTAGGGATGATTACAATCGGCCAGGCGCCGCGCAGTGATATAGCTCCAATTTTAGAGAAATATCTCGACGGCCGTGCCGAGCTGGTCCAAGTTGGTGCACTGGACGGACTAACAAAGGAATATATCGAGCAGAACTTATATCCAGAAATTAATGAATATGTACTCACTTCAAGGCTGGTGACTGATGAATCCGTTATCATGTCCCGTGAGAAAATTAAACCTCTTTTGCAGCTGAAAATTGATTTTCTTGAGGAAAGGGGCATAACTAAGATTCTTTTACTTTGTACAGGAGTTTTTCCGGGTCTCACAACAAAGAGCTCCTATCTGATTGAACCAGATCATATCATTCCTCCAACTGTAAAGGCACTGGTCGGGAATCGTCGATTTGGGGTGATCGTACCTCTCGAAGAGCAAAAGGACCTTCTGCAGCCGAAGTATTCCCCTTTCGGCTTAGATCCTGCTTTTGGGGTTGCCTCACCTTATAAAAATGATATGGAAAGCTTTGAACAAGCTGCAAATGAGCTAAAAGACGAGGTTGACATTATCTTGCTGGATTGCATGGGTTACACAGAGCAGGCAAGGGACATGGTAGCCAAATCAACTGGTCTGCCGGTCATCCTGTCTAATGCCATGATGGCAAAATTAGTATCAGAAATGGTTTAAAAAGGGTGGTAAAGATGCTCGAGCAAATGATTCAAATTAGTCAGAATGTACTAGAAAAATGCCTTGGATTGGAGGGAAAGGAAGCTTTTGTAGTGGTAACAGATGATGTGAAGAAGGAACTTGCCGAATCTCTGTATGAAGCAGGAAAACGGCTGGGCGCAGAAGCGATGCTTATGGTAATGTCGGAGAGAGAACGATCGGGCCAGGAACCGCCAGCTCCCGTTGCCTCTGCCATGATGCAGGCGGATGTTGTCGTTTGTATAACCGAACACTCATTGACTCATACACAGGCGCGTAAGAAGGCTGCCGCTGCAGGGGCAAGAATAGCCACAATGCCAGGGATTACAGAAGATATGTTTCTAGAAGGTGCCATTTCAGCCGATTATTCAAAAGTTAAAGATTTAACAGAAAGCGTTACAGAACTCCTGACTGCCGGCAAGACAGTTCGAATTGAAAAAGACGGTTATGTTCTGTCTTTTTCCATTGCAGGCCGTAATGCAATACCGAGCACAGGATTGTATTTAATTCCTGGTGAATCCGGAAATCTTCCTTCTGGGGAAGCGTATATTGCCCCTGTTGAAGGAACAGCATCTGGCCGCATTCTGATTGACGGCTCTGTTGCGGGAATAGGGCGTTTAGATTCCCCTTTACTGTTAACCATTGAGAATGGGCGGATTGTTGAAGCTAAAGGAGAGGCAGGAGCCAAACTCCTTGAGATATTAGGGGATGGCGATGGCAGGCTTCTTGGAGAATTCGGAATTGGCACGAATGATAAAGCCAGAATTACCGGCGTTGTCCTGGAAGATGAGAAAGTCTATGGCACTATTCATGTGGCTTTTGGCAGCAATAACACGTTTGGCGGGACGTTATCAGCAGGTGTGCACATTGATGGAGTCGTTAAAAAGCCAAATATCTATATTGATGATCAAATGATCATGGAAAACGGTGAATTAAAATAGATTTCGTGCATACCAAGGGGGATGTTCTTTTGAGTAAGACACTTTATAGTGCAACACGATTGGAACTGGAAGGGGTTACTCTGCCGGAAAATATTTTGAACCAGACGATTGAGCTCCTTACCGCCCATGAGTCGGTTCGGGGATTTCTGCCAAAACCGCTTCCTAACGGAATGCTGGAAGCCATCACGACAGCTGCAAGAAGTGCTCCTACATCGTCCAACTTGCAAGCTTATAGCATCATCATCATTCAAGATGAACAACGCAAAGGTAAATTAGCAGCGTTATCAGGCAGCCAACATTTCATTAGGGAAGCACCCGTATTTCTTGTTTTTTGTGCAGACATCTATAGGTTAAAGCATGTAACGGCATCACAGGGATATAAGTTTGCTGCGAATACGCTCGAAATGTTTCTTCTCTCTGCTGTCGATGCAGCGCTAGCCCTGCAAAATTCCATAGTCGCCGCTGAATCGCTCGGCCTCGGCAGTGTTCCTGTTGGGTCGATCAGAAACGATCCTGAAGCAGTGGCTGATGAGCTTGGGCTTCCTGAGGGAGTTTTTGCGGTTTCAGGATTAGCAATTGGCTTTGAACGGGAGGGAGTTAGAAGAGGGGTAAAACCACGGCTTCCCGAACAAGTAACCGTCCATCATGAGACTTACTCAACTACAAATCTTGAAGAAAACTTGGCAGAGTATGACCAGATCATGATTTCACGAAGAACGTATGATGGGCGGAGGGTTTCTCTCGCAGGAGAGCCTGAAAAACACGGGGTTGAATATGGATGGCGAGAGCATACTGCACGGAGATGCACTCGCCCTGAAACGATAGCTGCTTCTGCAAGTTTAAGAGAAAATCTAAGGAAAGTCCTGGAAGAGCGGGGTTTTTCATTTCAGTAGTACGGGGTGAATGAGAAAAATGGAAGTTTTAGATGCGGTTAAATCAAGGCGCAGTGCCCGGTCATTCGATCAGCGTGCACTTCCGTCAGAAATTATCGAGGGAATCGAACATGCTATCCTAAGTAGTCCTTCAGGGAGCAATGCACAGGAATCCCATTTTGTTATTGTGCAAGAACAAGACCAAATCAAGCGGCTTAAACGGTTTGCACCCGGGTTATCAGGAGAGCCGGCTGCAATCGTCGTGTTATGCTCCAACGGGACAGAGGCGCTCATCCGGGGCGGGGCTGATACAGCTGAGGTTCTTCGGTTTGTGAATCTTGGCATTGCAGCAGCATATATCCTATTGGCCACACATTCACTTGGAGTCGCTAATTGTCCTGTAAGATCATTTCATCCGAAGGCTGTCAAACAGGTACTTGGACTGCCGGAAGAAGTTGAACCGGAACTTTTGATCAGCCTGGGGTATACGGACCAGCCTCCGCGGCCTAAAACGAGCAAACCTGCACAGGAGGTAATCTCATATGACCAATATGGAAGCTACAAAGACTAAAGAAGAAGTGATTGAACATCTACTTGACTATGTCGCCTATACCTTGACTAGCGCCAAAGGTCTCTATAGGGAGCCTCAGAGCTACGGTGCAATGAGAATGGTAGATGCAATGGAAAGGGCGCTCCGCCTGCTGAAAGAAGTGGGAATAGAAGATGAAGTCCTTGAAGACGCACTTTCTGCAGTCAGGAAAGACAGATGGCGTGCCATGACGGATAAAGAGGGATTTGGAAAGGCAATTGATGATTCCATACTGAATTTGGTAAACATCAAATAGGCGTAAAAAGTTAGCATAATAAAATTATGAATAGACTCTAACCCACAGTCTAAATATAAGTGAATGTCCGCTTAACTTGGAAAAGGCTGGTTTTCGCTCAAGAACTGCGCATTTTCGCTCAGATGAATATCGTTTATGATCAGGGTAGGTCTGTTTCCGCTCATAAATGAGTAGTTGAATAAGCATGGGTTATTTTTGACCACATTCTGACCACCAAACATATATAAGAGTAAATTATCAAGTTTTTATTAAACAGAAAAAAGCCCGATAAATCAGGCATTCAGTAAATCATTTTATTCCCAGTTTCTTCATATTTAATATATAAATAAAAGAACGTAAAAAATACGGTCCAAAAGTGGTCGTTGTACACCTAAGTTCTAAAAGCATTAAATCGTAACGCTAAAAAGGCTCTAACCGAGATGGTTAGAGCCTTTTTATTTATAGTAGCTAGGAAGATAAAACTATATAATCAATCGTTTCATAAACGATTATTTATGAAACGGTAAGATTGCGTAATGCCATTCCGTCGGTATGTCGCTAGTGAATCGTATCAAAAAACAGTATCGTTTCATAGTTGCTAAATAGTACCGTTTATGATACGTTAGCTATAACGGAATGAAACGGAGTGATACGGTATGAAAATAGGATATGCCCGCGTAAGTACGCAAGATCAAAATCTCGACATGCAAATCGATGCGTTGAAGGCGGCTGGTTGTGAACGGATATACACGGAGAAAAAAAGCGGTAAACGGGACGACCGGCCGGAGTTACAACAATGCCTGAATGCACTCAGAACTGGAGACACTCTAGTCGTTTATAAGCTCGATAGGTTAGGGCGATCAACTTTTAAGCTGCTGGAATTGACCGCAGGATTCGATCGCGAAGGCATTGATTTCGTTTCGATTGTGGACGGTATTGACACGACTACGCCAGTCGGACGTTTCTTTTTTCGTACGATGGCCAGCATCGCAGAACTAGAACGTGATATTATCGTCGAGAGAACGCAGGCCGGACTAAAGGCGGCACGAGCAAGAGGTCGGTAGGTGGACGCCCTAGCACACCGAAGAAGGACGTTGAACGTGCGCTGAAGCTGTACGATAGCAACGAGTACAGCGTGCCGGAAATCGTCGAAATGACAGGCGTCAGCAAGCCAACGATATACAGGGCGATAAAGAAACGGGAAGGGTCGGCGCGATGATGCCGGCTCTTTTTTATGCCGGGGGGCTATCCGGCGAAAACCTGCGTACCTGCTGGCGAATCATTGCGAATGCAAATTTTATTTTCCCGGGGTAAAACGGAAGCCCAGGCGAAGAAATTTACCGCACCAAAAATTTAGAATCCGAGGGTTCAACGCTACTTTATTCGGAAAGACTGGCCGTAGAGGTGATCCGTCAATGAAAGAATACAAGATTGAAAAAGCTACTATATTCGTTGAATCAGCGCTTTTGGATATGTCGGAAGAGGATGCGAAAAAGTGGGTGGAAGAGGAAATGGCGAAAGGCAATCCGCTATTAAAAAAGATCGACCCGAGTTGTTAACGAATGTTATAGAGAGCGCATGGCACGGGAGAGAGCTCATGAGAATAGTAACAATTAATAATACACCATTTGAAGTAACTGAGGACGAAAATAAAATATTCTATAAGGATGTATCCGAATCCAAAAATAAGTCACATTTCTCGTTTATTAAAAATGAAGAAGACAATAAAGAAGCTGGATTGGGGCTCAAAATATTTTTTAGCGAATTATTCCGAGATTAAATTTGAGGTGATTGTATGCATAGAAAAGAATATAACTTCGAGGGTACACGCGTTATAATTCATTCACCAATAGCGCATTTATCAGACGAAGAAAGGGGGGAATACTTACGTACAGAATTAGCGAAAGGTAATCCGATATTAAAAGAAATCGAAAAGGCGGTTATCGATTGTTGGAGACTAAAACAAAAAAGCTACGGTGATTAGGCCGTAGCGGTAAACATTTAAAACTTATATCTTTACTTTTATTTTTAGGCATTTATTTATTTCGTCTTTCTTTTCATTATTAAAATGAATATAATCATACCTGGAATCAGAATGTGCTGATAAAGAATTTGATAATCCAATAAGGTTACTGATAGCATCTTGAATGTTTTCTTGTTTCGGTATAAAACCAAGAGAGGAGAACAACGAATATAAAGGCACGACTTGTACAGTTCCTTGTAATTCGCTCGCTAATGTCCGAGTCTTTGTACTTACATCCATAATTGCTTTTCGTAGCTCCTCATTCTCATATAATTCTTTTGTTTCAACGACATTTGAAAACCTATAAGCATATAAGACAAGATGACTGGAGATTTTTCCTATCACTTTTCGAACCTCAACCATTGGCTCTAATATGAACTTTAAAAAGAATTGACTTAAAATAAAAAGAAATAAACCACTAAACACTGTAATTAAAACTGTCTGAAATTGAGCCAACTTCTAGTCCCTCCAATATAAAGGATTTAACGTATTACTTCGCCTAGAATCCATACGATGGCAATCAAGACGATCCATCCACCTATAAATTTCCGAAAATCTTTATCTTGAATCAAGAAAAAGAAAGCAAAACCAGGGCCACAGAATAAAACGATTAAAATTATACCCCAAAAATCATCCATGTAATTGACTCCTGTTTATCTAAATTTATATAAATCATCTACTTTACAACCAAGTAGCCCTGCAAGTAAAAATGCCTTATCGATCGGTATTAAACTATGCCCTGTTTCATAGTTCCGAAATTGCTTTACACTAACCCCTAATCTATCTGCGATAAAACCCTTCTTCAGCCCGCTATTTTTAACCAATTCTTCGATTCGACAAATAAACATAATATCACCCAATATATGTATTCGCTTCAACAGAAGCTTTACCCTTTGAGAATTTTTATTCGAATATACAAGCAATTTAATTTCCGTTTTTGCATAGGCTATTAACACGAAAGCGACAGTGTAGTTTAACGAACGCTGGCACACTTTCGGAAGTGTTTCGTCATTCTATCGTAACCACACTCGTACAAGTAGAAACGGCAATATAAAGCGATTTTAGAAATCTGTTAAAGAATGAGCGAAGCGGGAAGGGAAGGAGGGGAGCGAGAGGGGAGGAAACCAAAAAAGCCACACACCTGACCAGGGCGTATGACTTCTTAGGAGGTATTTCTATGAAGATAATAATGTTGTGGTCTTTAGAGCCGAGATAACCAAAAAGCGTATATAGGGGAAATCCCTAAGAACAGTGAACGTTAAATGAACGAGGAGGAATCATCATGTTATTTACACCAACATTATTACTGGCCGGAGGGGCAACGCTCGTCTTGGCTGCGGTCGACAAGACGCTCGAAGATACGGGCTATCATTTAGTCGGAACTATTCTGCGCACTGCTATACCGATTGCGGCGTTTGCTGCCGGTATCTACTTTATCGAAACGAATCCGCTGCTTCATTGGTTAGGCCGATGAATTTGCGCCTGACATTGGCGAAGCTAAACGCTCGCCGTAAGTTAATTAAGACGTTTAAGAGTGCCGGCATCTATCGCACGATTGAAGGCGTAGAAAACGACCGCTATATCTATCCGAAAATCCACGATGTATCCATTTCCGATAACTTTACGCGACTAGTATTCTCACTACCTAACGGCCTCGATCCGAAACTTATAACGAAAAACTACTTCGCATTCCAACAGTTTTACGGCAAGAATATCGAAATAAAGGGCGAGATTAAAACGTTTGAATTAATCGTCTATCAGCACGCACCTTCTAGCGACTTACCTTACGACTATGAAGCTATTAAGCCGCATATTGACCGTCATAAGCTCGGAATAGTTTGCGGCCAGGACAGAAACGGCCGTTATGTCGCTTTTGACCTTCTGAAGCACCCCCATATTTTAATAGCTGGCGAAACGGGCAGCGGTAAGTCAACACAGCTTCGTTCTATATTAACAACGCTCATAATGACGAAAAAACCGAGCGAATTAGAACTTTATCTCGGCGATTGTAAACGGCAAGAGTTTCATATATTTCGCAAGGTAGAACATGTCCAGGAGGTTTATAGTAGCGCTCGTGACATTAGCTCTATGTTGCGGAAGGTCAGATCGGAAATGGATCGGCGCAGTAAATTAACGGAAGTCTTCGAGGTAAGCCACGTCGACGATTTGCCGTCCGGCGAACGTGTGCCGTATATCATTGTCTGCATTGACGAGTTTGTAATGCTTCGGAATGACGCAGAGATTATGTATATTTTAACGGAGGTTGTAGCGATAGGCAGGTCGCTCGGTGTGCTGGCTATTCTGTCGATGCAGCGGCCGAATGCAAAGGTGCTCGATACGACTATTCGCGCGAATCTGACCGTCAGCATGGGCTTTAAATTGCGCGATGCTATCGAATCAAAAATCGTGAATACGCCTAATGCTCATTTAATCGAAACGGCTGGCCGGTTTGTAATGAATAGCGACAAACTTTACGAGCTGCAAGCGCCTTACCTCGAAATGGAGGAAGCGAAGAAGTTATTAAATCCGTTCATGATTCAAAAGGAAAAGTGAAGGACGTAACGCCAAAAGAGGAAGTACCGAAACAATTAACCGAGGAGGATGTATTCGGATGTTAACGAAGAGGGATAAAGAGGTTCTGAAGGATTTGCAGAGGTTTCGATGCATGGATCGCGACTCAATAGCCGAATTACATTTCGGAGGGCTGAAGCATCCGGTTCATTCGGCCAATAACGTTATGCTGCGTCTAATGCGTGACGGAGAAGTCACACGGTCGAATATATATACACCTTTCGTTTACTTCCCGGCTGAGACACAGATAAAGAAGAACGGCCAGAAGGTTCACCATTTCCTCGCGATCCTGGACGTATACAAGGAGCTGCGCAGACTTGGCGACCTTGGAACGTTCCTTGTCGAACCGAAATACGGAAAGAAGGGCGTTGCCGAGCCGGACATTTATTGCCAGTATCGACGCACCGGTTTCTTCGTAGAGGTACAGCGCACCATATACAGCGAAAAGCAAATGCGCGATAAACTCGACCGCTATGTCGACCTTTATAACTCCGGTATTATGGCCGCACCGTTTCCGCATGTGTTAATTCTCGCCGATCATCGGTACGCAATAGAGGGCAATTATCCTTTTCGCATATTCCAGGCGAATTCATTTACCGAATTTGTTCAATCGCTGAAGCCGCAGCCACAACCGGTAAACCAGGTAGTATCCTCTACTGTTAAAATTAAAATTGGATAGGTCATCCGTGAAAGTTAAGATTACCTTATGTTTTCGTGGTAGTGTAAATAAAATGCACAAAAAATTGATTCTATTGACTTTTTTATTAAAGGGTTACTTTAGTTTTGGAAACAAATTAACATTTAAGAAATGGGGAATGGAGAAATGAGTTTTGTTTCGATAGCGGTAACTGAGGGGTTGTTTATTACTGTTATGTCAGACGGAAGAGTTAATCACGAAGGAGCCATACTCCGTGAGGAATATCAAAAGTTTGCCATACTAGGGAACGGAAATGCTTTGTCAGTATTACAGGTACAAGAGAAAAAGGAGAGGAAGCAATAAAAATTGTAAAGGAATGGTATGATAAGGAAACCCCTTTGGTTGGATTATCACACGGCTTGCAAACTATTTTATCCAGGGACATCCCTCATTCAGTTCATCCACATATCAAATTAAATATGACAATAGGTGGACTTTCTAATGGACGTATGGAGGTTTATACACGGGGTAGTGGGACTCTTTGAAGGAAGGCGCAGTCGGTTGGTGGGCTCGGTTATATTGAATGTCGACTTAACAACGACTTGCAATGAAAGTTAAATATGAACGGTATAGGTGAATAATAAAAGGCAATAAAATATAACCAGAAATAGGCTATAATTCATTGCCGGTTTGTTTATTTTGGAAGAACACAAGTTTCTAAGAAAGAAATACCATAATCATTTAAGGTGAAAGACCCTCTTTAACATCGAACCTCGGAACTAAGCGAAATGCTTAACTAAATAAACACGGTCGCCTGCGAAATATTGCGGGCGGACAACGGCTGGCACTGCGATAGAAAACGCACTGGCTCCGCATGGTACATACGTGGATATTCTGAGCGCTTTAAATAAAGACGTCCTTGCATCGCAGTAACTATTCGGTGGTTGGGAAATTAAGAGATAAATCTAAATCGGGCACTTCAAAAAAACGGTGAAGTCTTATATTTATATTCGTATGTTGAAGCGCTCGACTGCTCGGAATGGCTGTCAACAAATTAATTAGGAACTTATACCTATACCGAAATTAGGTTACAGCACATATTTATAGGTAAAATCCTATATATGGAAATGGGGGTTGTTTAATGAGTAAATACCGTCCTACACAACTTTCTAATTGTCAACCTAATTGCAGATCTTGTACTTATGCGGGATTGTCTTATAGCCATGGAACTACCAAATGTATTGAAGGAATATACCAGATTTGTGATGATGGAACATGGGAAAATGCAGGGCTAGGTAGCTGTTTCTCAGCGCTAAACCCTTGCTATAATACTCCGCCTCTACCTAATTACATGCCATCCGCACCAACAAAATGCCAAGCTGTTTCACCAGATGATCTAAGGAATAGTATTTTACACTGGACATATTTTTGGACATATAATCTGGGACAGGGGTGGATGTTCCTTAAGAATGTTGCATATAGTCCTCAATACCAAAAATGGTTTGTATACGGGTGTATATGGGTGTATTATCCTTCTGGGTGGATGCTTGAATATCGTAATCTTCCTCTAGAGGAAATTTGTGCTTATCATACAGATCCAACAATTACAACTTCTGATATACCAATAGGATAAGATGCTTCCATTAAACGTTAATAGTCCGGAAGTCCTAGCTGTAGTATAATTAAAGGCGAGGTGAATTGTGTTGTTCATATCGCCAATGCTTTTGCATAAAGCGGATGAGCCGTTCGACAACCTGGATTTCATTACCGAACTGAAGCTCGACGGTATCCGCTTAATATATTCGGTCGATGACGCAGGCAAAGTCCGTCTGTACTCGCGACATAACAATGAAATAACCGCTAAGTTTCCGGAACTGCATTCGCTCGACATTCCGCCTGGTACTACTCTGGACGGTGAATTAATCGTCAGCGATAACGACGGAAAGCCGGACTTCGAGGCGGTAATGAGTCGCTTTATGAGCCGGAAAGATAAGACGCCTATTTCATTCGTTGCCTTTGACGTAATTCAGCACGAAGGAAAGCGCGTTACTAATCTGCCGTTGCTAAACCGAAAAGAGATACTCGCGGACTTAGTACCGACTGATTCCGCTTTACTTTCGAAAGTTCAATTCGTTGAAGGACACGGATCTGCGTATTTCGATGCTGTGTGCTCTCAATCTCTTGAAGGAGTCGTGCTGAAGCGAAAAGACAGCGGTTATCAGGTCGCTAAACGGTCAACGGATTGGCTGAAGGTTATTTTAACTATACTATAATATTAAGAGGATACTATGTTTAAAATGTAACATGTATTCTCTTTTTTTATACAAGAAGTAATTATTAAATTTACCTAAAAAATAATGTACAGTATGTATATAATGTTATCATTCAGGGGGAGGGTATCATATGCGAGTTCAGGAGATTATCCTTGAAGGAAACAAAAAGAGATATATGTTGTTGGATGGTGTAGGAAAACCGGTAATACCAGTTATGCAATATCTGAAATTCTTGGATACTGGCGGCAAGAGTGGAAACACACAAAAAACATATTGCTATTCGTTAAAACTCTACTTTGAATTCCTACAGGAGAATAGAAAGGAATACATAGATGTAAAATTAGAGGATTTTATAGAATTCGTAGCATGGCTGAGGAACCCATACGGTGCAACAAAAATCAGTCCAATTGAAAAAGTTTCATCCGTAAGGACGGAAAGGACTGTTAACCTTACAATTACCGCTGTAACAAATTTTTATGATTTTCTCCATCGTAACGAGGCACTGGATAAAAACGTGGTAGATCGACTTTTCAAGCAGGTTTTTCCCGGTGGAAAAAGGAAGTATAAAGATTTCCTTTTTCACGTAAATAAAGGAAAATCGTCAAGCAGAAACATCATTAAAATCAAGGTGCCGCGAAGAAAAGTAGAGGTATTAACAAAGCAAGAGGTAGAACTCCTTATAGAAGCTACATCAAATATAAGGGATAAGTTTTTGCTTCAACTCCTTTTTGAAACCGGCTTACGTATCGGAGAAGCACTATCTCTATTTATTGAAGATTTCAAGATAGACCATAAAAAAGGAAATCGAATCCATCTGGTTAATCGTGGAGAACTTGAAAACGGAGCAAAACTCAAAACTGGTGAACGGAACATTTTTGTTTCCCAGGCTCTGATGGATTTATACGATGATTATCTATACGAAGTTTTGGATGATTTGAACACGGCTACAAACTTTCTGTTCGTTAAACTGCGCGGCGATAAAATGGGACAAGCAATGAATTATATGGATGTTTCCGCACTGTTTAAGCGTTTAAAGAAGAAAACAGGAATAAATGTGCACCCACATTTATTCCGACACACACATGCAACAATCTTTTTTAAAGAAACAAAGGACATTAAACAGGTCCAAGAACGGCTGGGACATTCTCAGATTCAAACAACGATGAATTTATATCTTCACCCGTCCACTGAGGAAATTCGTGAGAATTGGGAAAGGTCGCAGCACGCATTTAAAATAAACTCTTTAAAACAACAAGGAGATTCGCATGATACAAAGTCATAAAGCACAAAATTCGGAAATGGGCTTCCATGAGCGGCTTAAAAACGAAATGTCTTTCTATTACGAAAGAACAGTAAATACTAAAGGGGAAGTTTTAACGGAAATGAAAAACAATCCCTATTTCCAAAAAAACGATGTTTGGAATCTAGACACTATCGGCTTAATTAACAACTTTAAAGAAATGCATTCACGCTACAATAGAAGTACCAAAAATATCGATTTCCTGCTTCTTAATCCAACGTTCAGAATTGAAATCAAGTATTTATTTTATAAAAAGCTATTTAATGATGAATGGTCATTGAATAGGATCATGACAGCAATTTATCAAGTCAATAAGATTCAAGGGTTCTTGAATGAATGTTACCCAAATGTTAAATCGATTTTGGAACTTGATATGGACAAAGCCGCTGAGAAATGGGTGCTTTGGTTAGAAAGTAAAGGAGTAAATTTGAAAATCACCAAGTACGTGGGGCATAGGGACACTTTTGAAAAGGCATCAACAGGCATTGTGACATTTTTAAAAATGATTTATTCAGCAATAAAAACTGTGACTGATGACCGTGATGAGTGGAAAAAGGAATCCTGGGATATTAGGAATTTAAAAAAGCTATACGGGATATCCCATAATCAATCTGCAAATTCTTATTTTCTCCATTTCGATAAAATAAAAAATCCAAAATTCAGGGACGCGGTAAAGAAGTATTTCAGGCACCGGCTTTTAGGAAAACAAAATTTCTCGGGCACTACTGCCGGAAATTACATGACGTATGTTACCCCGTTTTTTAATCACATTAGCGAGCTAGAACCTGAATGGAAAGATTTAAAAAAACTGCAGCGAAAACACATACTGGATTACATCCAGTGGCTCCACAGGTATGCCAATAGTAGCATAAATCATAGAAACAGCAATCCGGACGGATATGTACGGCAATCCTTGGCAATTGTTCAAAAGGTATTAACTGATTTCCAGAACTATCAATATGACACAGCGCCGGAAACGGACATAAGGATATTAATTTTTCCTGAAGATAAGCCTTTGGAAAAGAAAAAGGCTTACGATCAAGTTGATTATATCCCAGATTTCGTCCTTGATCAGCTGTTCACTGAAATCAATCATTTGCATAAGGAAGTACAGCCAATAGTCTGGATTGCCTTTAAAACCGGGTTAAGAATCTCGGACATTTTGACCTTGCGGCAGGACTGCCTAGTAAAATTAAATGGGAAATATCAAATAGTTACTGATATTAAAAAAACCTATGTAGCAGGGCATTCCATTCCAATAGATGAAGAAATAGCTTCTATTATCGTTGCTTTAATCGATTTGTCTATTAATAACAGTAATAGCGATAACAACCCGGACAAATTCATTTTATCGCGTTATTCAGGCGTAAGAAAGGGAAAGCCTTTCAGCCAGGAATGGGTAAGACAGAAATTAAATACTTTGGCTCATGACCGCGAAATCAAAACAGAGGACGGCAAGATTTTTCATTTTAAAACCCATCAATTCAGGCATACGTACGCGGTAAAAATGCTCAATAACGGTACGGACATCTTAACAGTAAAAGAGCTTTTAGCACACGCCTCTCCAGAAATGACAATGCGATATGCAAAATTGCTGGACGGAACAAAACGAAAGGCTTTCGAAGAAGCAATAAAGAACGGTGTATTTTCTTTCGACAAAAATGGTGAAGTGAAAGAAATCAAACCAAATGAGGATATTCCAGAAGATGTTCTTGAAATGTTATGGAGAGAGCAGAAGCTAACCGCAATTGATAATCCTTATGGAACATGTCACGCAAGAATTAATGGGAATTGTCCTTATTCAGAAGAACCACCTTGCCTTACGTGTAACGGAGGCAGCCCGTGTAAAGATCTGGCGATAGGATTGTCCGATATGGATGTGCAAAAATATGAGCTTCTTGTTAAAACTTCTTCAAAAACCATTGAAGTTTTGGAACAACGGGGTCGGCATGATGTTGCCCAGAAAAACAAAAAAAATCTAGATAGATATCAGGACATCCTAAAAACTATCCAAGACGGAAATATTATTTTCGGTCGTTTGGACCGTATTAAACGAAAGCAGGGATCGTAATGACAAACTATGATCGTAAGGAGCAATTAAAAAAAATCCATCAGAGCCGTAAAGCTTCAACGGCTCTGAAAGTGGATGAAGCAATAAAAAGACTTATAAAATCAAAAGATAGTATCAATTTTAATAGCGTGGCAAAGGAAGCCGGTCTCTCAAAGGCGACGTTATACAATAACCAGGAGCTTCGACACCGCATTGAATCTCTTCGCCTACAACAAATAAGTACGCCTAGCGAAAAACAAATGAAGCGGAATATGGATGATAATAATAAAGACGCTCTAATCGAATCATTAAAGAGAAAAGTAAAGAAACTCGAAAATGAAAACAAAGAGTTGCGAGAACAAGTAAAATTTGCATATGCGGAAGTTTATAAAAAAATTTAAAAATTGGTGTTATTAATTAAGATTCATCATCACTTTTTGTGAAATAACACAAAAAAGGAAAACATTTTTGAATTCCTGGCAATAATGTTAGCATCACAACAAACATTAGTAGGAGGTTCATAAATGTTTTCCGTGTTACTAGAATTGCCAGAATTTGAAGTTGTTAATCAAGAAATTTTCGATACTCATTATTTCGTTCATATCGAGAAAAAAGCTGATGAGGAACGCTGTACGTGTTGTGGCTTTTACTCATCATCTGTCCACGACAGAAGGACAAAAAAGGTACGGGATCTTTCTATCCTTAATAAACCTTTATTTTTAAATGTTATTATTAAGCGATATCGTTGCCAGAACTGCGAAGAAGTTTTTTCCGCTCCTTTTGAATCGATTGCCGCACATCAGCGTTACACGAATCGCTTTCGCCAGTTTATCTATGAACAAGTTTTGGGTACTACCATTCAAGATATTAGCCAAAAACATCAGATTGCCTATTCTACAGTTGAGCGCATCTTTTATTCAATCGCTCAAGAAAAGGCTGATGAACATGAGAATGTCATACAAAAAACTCAAGAAGTTCAAGACATCACGTTAAGCCTAGATGAGGTCGCTGTTCGTAAGGGACAAAGATATGAGACCGTTCTGTATGATGCCAACTTAGGCGCTGTTATGGGTATGCATCAAGATCGTGATTATACCTCAACGCTTGAACTTTTAAGGTTAAAGGTCATTCATCCCGAACGGGTTAAAAATGTTGTGGTCGACATGTGGGATCCCTTTCATAAAGCCATCCGAACAGCTTTTCCTGATGCACAAATTATTGTCGATAAATACCATGTCGTGCAAAAGGTTACTCAAGCATTAGACCAAGTTCGTAAGAAAATACCTGGCTTAAAAAAGGCACGATTTCACTTACTGAGAAGTTATGAAAATGTAAAAGAAAAAAACCGATCAAGACTGAATGAACTATTAGAAACTCATGATAACCTAGCTTACGGATATTTTCTGAAAGAACTCTTTAGGGACTTTTACAAATCGACAGATTATGCAATAGCGGATCAGCTATTATCGGAATGGATCCAGCTCGCTTGGAGCAGTCCTTTTGAATCCTTTCATGAAGTGGCTAAAACAATTGAAAACTGGCGGCCACAGATCATGCAATACTTTCATACTCCATTTACTAATGGGCGGACTGAAGGTACAAATCATAAAATTAAGAATATAAAGCGACGAGCATACGGTTATAGAAACACCCAACGATTTAAAACACGTGTATTTTTGGAGTGTACAGGACAAACTTATAAAAAACAGATGTCCTAGCCCCCTCCTTCTTCATCATTATGGTGATCATAGTTGGTGGAAAAGAAGCCGTCAAGGAAAGCACTTGACCGCTTCTTTTCCACCAACTGGCTAGTCTGTAAGATGAAGAAGGAGAGAGTTTGAGTAGCCACAATCTAGCTATCTTATTGTCGGAATTGAGTATGAATCACAAACAATGGTGAAGAGACTTAATTAATAATCTAAGTTGACTAAGCAGGGTACTTTAGGAGCTTATTTAGCATACAAAAAAAGCTCGGAGCCATAAAAGCCCTGAGCTTCTTTATATTAATATGTTTGTTGAAGATGAGCACCCTCTACTTTAAGTATAAAACTTCACAATCATCTAATAAATGCAATATCTTTACTCGGATGAACTTCTGCAAACCAACGTAATACTCCGTTATGATGATTTATAATTTGTTGTGCAGTAATATCTTGTGAATCCCAAGTGCTATGTGTATCCGAAGCTAAAGTAACCTTATATTCCATACTAAAAGCTCTTCTACAAGTTGTATCAACACACGCTTCTGTTTGAATTCCCGCAATTACTAAATGTTCAATCCCTTGTTTTTTCAGTTCTTCATCTAAAGTAGTATTAAAAAATGAGTCAGGAGTAGTTTTTTGAATGATTACATCTTGAGTGTTAGGAAAAATTTCAGGATGAATCTCCCAACCATTTGTGCCATATTCTAAAGGTTTACCAGCAGGTGCATTATGCTGTATATAAAAAATTGGTGTTTTATTAGAACGTGCTTGAGTAATTAGATTCTTTAAATTTTGAAGTAACCTATCCCCTTTATATACAACATTACCTTCTTGAAACATACCATTTTGAACGTCAATAACTAGTAGTGCTTTCTTCAATATTCTCCCCCTCAAATTTAAACATAAATGAATACTAATTGATTGACTTATTATAAAATCATGCATCTTTGTTGAATAAGAATATTCTATAAAAAGAGCGTTAATCCTTCCTGGTTCAACGCATACGCTAGCTAAAGAAGATCTATTTAAAAAGTTGCTCATTATACATGCTAATTGAGTGTAATTTCTCTTTTAGTAAGTTATCAAGTATTTGCTCTATTACAATTGGTTCCCGCAAGTCTTTACTATCAAATGTTACAAGATCACTCACTTTTATCCACTTGGAAAGTTCCACTTATCAACAGCATTAGGTTTGTTCTCTTTTATTATTAAGACTTTATCATCACTAAAGATTGATACACTTGCTACTAAGACAATTTCATCTTGGGACATTTTTTCTCCTCGATTCTTTTGAGAATCACATTTATTTCTATGGTCATCTAATTACTCTCTTTTTCACTAACCTGCTTACTTTCTCATAAAATGCGTCAACACATTCTTTGAATCAACCCTCCAATAGGTTTAAGAAGATGTTAGTTCTATAAATTCTTCCGCATCTTTGACGCACAATTCCATTCCTTTTTCCCAGAATTCCTCAGAAGTAATATCTTCTCCCAAATGTTTCATAACTAACTCTTCCACAGACATACTTCCTGAATCACGAAGTAATTTCAAATAATCTTTCTCAAAATCTTTCCCTTTCTCCTTTGCCTTTGCATAGATGCCTAATGCAAATAAATACCAAAAGTATATGGGAAATTATAAAAAGGCGATTGAGTAATATAGTAGTGTGGTGTCCAAACCCAAGAATAAATTGAAGGTTGTTCTAGGGAGCCAGCATACGCCTCATTTATTGATTCTTCCATCAACTGATTTAGTCGATTGGCTGAAACAATGCCTTCATTACGTTCCTTGTAAAATCTCTGCTCAAATAAGAATCTCGAATGAATATTCATAAAGTTCATTACACTACGTTTTAATTTTTCATCTAGTATAAATAATTTTTCTTCTCTTGTATTTGCCTTTTTCATAGCCGCATCAAAAATAATCATTTCAGAGAAGGTTGAAGCAGTTTCAGCAATGCTTAACGGATAACGTTATTCAACCCATTAACAGACTTCATGGCATGATTATGGAAAGCATGCCCCAGTTCATGAACAAGAGTTAACATATTTAAAAGAGTCCCGTTAAATGTCATAAAAACTCTCGATTCACCTGTGAGTGGAAAACCAGCGCAAAATGAAATAGCGGACTTATTGGGACGATCTTCCGCCTCTATCCATCCTTCATAGAAAGCCCTCCTAACGAAGCCCTCTAATTCGGAACCAAATTGACTAAAATATTCTGTAATAAGCGTTGCAGCTTCCTCGAATGTTATTACTTGATTACTTTTTGTGACGGGAGCCCAAAAGTTATAAGCCTTCATACTAGTTCCGCCTATCATTTCAGCTTTTCGCTCCAAGTAATTTGAGAAAGGTTGTTTATATTTACTAATCACTGTCCACATCGTATTCAGCGTTTCTTCCTTCATTCTGTTTTTTTTCAGTGGTTCTTCTAATATACTTTTAATCCCTCGTTTGTTATTTACCTGTATACGAAAGCCAGCAATGTGATTTATTATTTTACTAAATAATTCTTCTTTCTCTTTCCATGTAGTCTCTAGTACATAATGAGCTTCCTTCCGTACTTCTTCACTATGGTGCGATCGCAAGTTAATGGCTTGTCCAACTGATAGATTTTCTTCTTTTCCATTAATTTGTATATTTATCTTTATACTACTTACTAGATTATTATAAAAATGTCCCCAAGCATGGTATCCATCAACCATCAAGTCTGAAATTAAATTGATCTCTGCTTCTGACAAATTCTTATCTGCATTTTCCCGCCATTCATTAAGAATAAATCTATATTCTTGTAATTTTTCGGTTTCTAGTATGCTTTCCCAAACATCTTCCTTTGTGTATGTAAATATCTTCTTTAATTTCGATAATTCTTTTTCAAAACGGGATTCCTCTTGAGCAACTTTTCCTCGTAAAGTCGCAGCTTCTTGATCCTTTGGATTTTCTGCAAGGAGACAAGTGATAAAAGAATTAGCTTGCGATAAGTACAAGCGAATGGTAGCGATGTTTTCTATTAAAGGGACCACTTTAATTACTTCATTTATTGAAATTGGTGTAATTAATGATTTAATACTACTTTCTAATATATTTACAAGAGCTGCTAATCGATTCATATGCTCTAAAAATTGACTTGATTTGCTTCCCCCTATAAAAACCTTATCTAAATTCCACACTCTTGAATAGCTTATTTTCTCCATTAGTTACCTCCCCAAAATATTTACATTGCAAAAGCGAACGTTCATTCTTATCTTATCATATTTTATAGGTAAAAAATTCCTACAAAAAAAACAAAAGACATTGATTTTTCAGATCAATGTCTCTTTTTTAACTATTTGCTTCGTTCAATAAGCCTTCCTATTTATTTTAACAGAAATATCCGGAAACCTGCTTGGGAAAGGAATAACATATTAAACATGACTAATATGTAAAAGCCTTGATTTTAATAACAATTTCTAAAAAAGGTCTTGATAAGGTTATAAATTACCAATACGCTGACGTTTTCGTGACTGGTTATCGTAAGAAAGAATTCGGTTGGCTACTCGCTGACAAGGAAGGGCTCTATATGGGCGTTATGGAGCTCGGTGTGCCGCCGAAAGAAAGAGCGAAGATTTACCGGAGGGCTATCGTTAAAGAAACGGACGACTTTGCGTATGTCGACCCGGTGGAAGTACGTGTAAAATTCCGAAACTACACAAAGGCGGGACTATTACGGTTACCTAGTTTTAACGGCTGGTGCGATTAGAGGCATTTTTATTGGTACGATGTATATGAGTATAAGTAAAGCCATACGCAACCTCGTATGGCTTTTTCACTATATTTCTATTCGTTTTCCTTGACCTTTGAGTGTTCTTCTAAAATAGAGATTGCTATTGCTAACCCCTGGGCACGTCCAGCATATAAATCAGCTTCTTCTCCTATAACTCCTCGGTTTCTCAAGTCCATTTCCTTGTTTTCATACACTTCTTTTTGATGATTTAACTCATTTAATAAATTTGAAACATCATTTACCGTCAATGCTTTAGTCATTTTTTATACTCCCTTAAATCTGAAATTTATTTGGTAAAACAACTTAAAATCTAATGATATTTATTGGTCTACCCCTATATCATCGTAATATTGCTTGCCCATACTTCTAGCACCTAAACTTAAGAGTGTTCCTAAAATAAACCCGATAACCCCAATTATGATAGATAATGTAGAACCACCCCATTAACTTAATTTTCTCAATATGAAAATTATACCATTTAGAATGTTGCTTTGGTGAAATATAAGAAATTTTGTTAAAAGGATAAATGTTTTAAGAACGCTTGTTCGTGTATAATAACGGTAAACACTTCGAAAGGATTGACCGCTATGAGAATACGCGATAGAGGAAAAATGAAATGGCTGGGCGCCTTGTTTGCGCCAGAACACCGGTCTATGCTACGGGAATTAGCACGCGATGAACTGCGGCAGGCAAAGCCAATACTCGACGAATATGAAATCGCGGAAATGGAAAACCGCATTTGTTACGCGATGGAGTTTAACTTTCCGGTGACTATTTCGAAATGGGAAGACGGATTTACATACGAAGAAAAAGGCCGCGTTCATTACCTCGATCCTATTCGGCAGGAGGTTCGGATAGTTTCGGAAGATGGGGCGGTGATTCGGATCAAGTTTTCTGAAATAGTTGCGGTGGAGGTAATCGGGTAGGTAATCGAAGGTATTCGCCAAGTATTCCATTAATTTGAAGAGTCTGATAACATCGTATTAAGGAGGTGTTATGAATGGCGATTAATATTTCCGACCTTTTAGGCCCGATGTATAACTCAATCGACGAAGCAGGATAGATGCATCACCCGGCGAGGTTATAGTAACTGACAACGACGAAGCCTTTTACATAGTTAGCCGTGAAGTTTTCTCGGATATTCAGCCGTTTGATTACAGAATAGTAGGATAAAGTAAGTTCGGCTGTTAACTGCAGCCGGGCTTTTTTTAAAAAAGACGTCCTATTTGGACGCCTCTAATACTGCTCCCTCCGACGCTATTTTTCGCATAGAAATCGTATGAGGCGGATTATATCGTAATCTTGTGGGGCCGTTTTCGTGTTCTTCTCGAATTGTTTTGAAAAGTATATTCAAAGCCTCTATTGATGCGGTCAGATTCTGGGAGAACCAGATGGACTGAGGAGGAGGAAGGGAGAATGAGAGCAAAAAGAATCCTCGGAATTATGGTAGTGTCAATGTTTCTTATCGGTTTACTTGGGGCATGTGACAGCAGCTGGAAAGCATCGGATGTTACTTCGGTCTCTAACGTCCAGGATAATGCAGTCAGTGAACCAGGACAGGTGGCAAAAGCTGACATGAACACGGGAAGCGGTAGTGAGAATCCAGTTCCCCAGGAACTTGAGAATATTCCGAAGGAGTATTACCAAGCGGCAGATCAGCAGGGAACCTTGGTGGAGCTTACCTACGATACGTATGAATCTAAAACATATGAACAGAAAAGTAAGAAGCTTACAAAACGGGCAATCGTATATCTGCCATATGGTACTCTAAAGAAAATCAGTACAATGTTTTGTATCTGATGCATGGCGGCTGGAGTAATGAAACAACGACCCTTGCACTCCCAATCATCCGAATTCCTTTAAGAATGTCATTGATCATGCCATAGAGAATGGAGAGATAAAACCGCTTATCATTGTATGTCCTACCTACAATAATGAAAGTCCGGAGGACAGTGCAGACTACACGTTGGCGTTTTACACTCTGACGGTCAATTATCACAAAGAACTGGTAAACGATCTGATTCCTGTTGTGGAAGGAACCTACTCGACATATGCGGAAAGCACATCGCCGGAGGATATTAAGAATTCAAGAGACCACCGTGCATTTGGGGGATTTTCGATGGGATCTGTTACCACATGGTATACCTTTGTGAATAGTCTGGATGAATTCCGATATTTCCTGCCAATGAGCGGTGCGATGGATTATGAGGGCGATGATGTAGATGCGGCAGTCACTGACTCCGGTTACAGCCCGGACGATTTCTTCATCTATGCGATTACAGGAACGGATGACTTTGAATATGGACATTTCGCAAGCCAGATTGAAGGGATGCTTGGTATGCCGAGTGGGAATTTCATATCGAGCGATAATGAAGAATCCGGAAATATCGCATTTCGTATTAAGGAGGGATACTCGCACGACGGTCGTGCAGCAATGGAATATACCTATAATGGCCTAATGTGGTTTTGGAACTAAGGAAGTGTAATTCAGAACTGTGAGATGATTTAAAAGTTCAGGTGTAAATGGTGCCATGCTTGGTGCCCAAAATTTTAAAATTTGAAATCACAGGGAAACATCAGAAAACAAGAAACCTTGATTTATCAGTACTTTAGGGTACGTACAGGTACTAGAGAAACAGATGCTAGCAAACTTCAAAACCGCTTGTGACCTGCGTGCCAGGTTAGCTGGGTTCGATTCCCAGGCGGTCCCGCCAAAATACATAAATTAGCAGCCGCTCAGAATACTGGGCGGATTTTTTGTGTTTAGAATCCAGTATAAGTTAGAAATATGAAGTGCCTTTTTCTATTTAGAAGCATAAGGTACGTCCCTGTGCTTTGGGAAAATACAGAGGATGCCTGGAAAGATTATTTACACCTATGTAAACAAGGTGGAAGCCAATCATTCACAGAGCTTGTCAAAGAAGCGAAC